>JAIKVS010000209.1 GCA_024685535.1 Oscillospiraceae bacterium
CTGTATCCGGAGAAATCATAATAGAGCTGGATAGCATAACAGATGCCTCCGAGCCATGCAAGTCTCCAGTCGATCAGGCCTTCTGTTGAGAAAACACTGTCCGCAACCTTAGCTGCTGCTGCAGAGATAATTACTTTCTTGGCAAGGCCGGTAATAAATCTCCTTGCTCCGTAAACCGTTTTATCCGAAGATACAGTTCTGCAGGCGATCTGGGGAGCAAAATCTTCAAATCTCAGGATCGGTCCCTGTATAAACTGCGGGAAAAAAGACATGAAAAGAAGCAGATCCAGAAAGTTTTTAGTGCCTTTTCCCCTATATCTGTATGTATCTGCAACATATGATATCCCCTGAAAAGTGAAAAAGGATATCCCGAGAGGCATAGCGATTCCGATAAGATGCAGCGATGACGAAAAGACACTGTTGATATTTGAAATGAGAAAATCAGTATATTTGAAAAAGACAAGCATCCCTATATCCAGCAGCACAGTTACAGTCAGAACCGCTTTCCTGCCGTTGCTCATTTTTATCAGCAGCAGCCCTGAAATGTAGTTTATGAGAACTGACAGCATAAAAAGCGGCACAAGGGCAAGCTGTCCGAAAGCAAGGAAAACCAGGCTTACAGCTGCCAGGAATATATTCTTACTCTTCAGTCCCGGTATAATCCTTTCCATGATAAATACCGCGGGAAGGAAGAAAAAAATGAATGCAGGTGATGAAAAGCTCAAAGCGATGTACCTTTTAATTCAATCTATATAATAATATGACAGCAAAACGGAGTTAAAAACGTACAGAATATTGTACCACTTAACTCCGTATATTGTCACTATTTTTCTGTAAGCCTCAGTTCCTATGGTTTAAACCACCTGGAAAATATAAAACTTCAGATAATCTGTCTCCGGAACATTCCACAGTATCGGATGGTCCGGTGCCTGCTGTCTTACCTCGATCTGTTTCAGTTCGACTGCTGCGTCAGAAGCAGCGGCCATGAGCATCCTCTCAAAGTTCTCATGCGTCATAAAATGGCTGCATGAGGCTGTTGCCAGATAGCCGCCTCTCGGGAGGATTTTCATAGCGCAGGAATTAATCTCTCTGTAACCCCGTTCCGCATTTCCGGCTGTCTTTCGGGATTTTGTAAATGCCGGAGGATCTAGGATTATCATATCGAATTTTCTGCTGCCACCTGCCTGCAGTTCACGCAGATAATCAAAAACGTCAGCACATATGAACTCAATTCTGTCAGCTAAACCGTTATGTATTGCATTTTGCTCAGCTAATAACAGCGCATCGTTAGATATATCCACAGCAGTAACATGCTGCGCTCCACCTTTGGCAGCATTCAGCGCAAAGGATCCAGTATGTGTGAAGCAGTCGAGCACACTTTTCCCTTCCGCTATTCTTGCCACAGCAAGTCTGTTATACTTCTGATCCAGGAAAAAACCTGTCTTCTGACCGTTCTCCACATCCACTGAGTAGAATACACCGTTTTCTTCTATCCCGGTAACCGTCTCTCTGTTTTCCGGAGTACCATACCAACCTTTGTTTTCTTCAAGTCCTTCAAGCTTTCGCAGTCTGACATCATTGCGCTCATATATTCCTCTAACCGCCTGTCCGTCGCTGCGCAGAACATCCAATATGAGCGGGAAAAGCATATCCTTCAGATTCTCAATCCCTATTGAAAGCGTCTGTGTTACAAGTACATCCGAGAATCTGTCCACAGTCAGTCCCGGAAGCCCGTCAGCCTCGCCGAATATCACCCTGCAGCATGCTATGTCGTCTTTCATGACGGTCTTCCTGTAATTCCAGGCATACGTGATCCTTCTTCTCCAGAAGGCTTCATCGAATTTTTCGTTGGCGTTTTTACACAGAAGCCTGACCCTGATGCGGCTTTTTCCAGAGTAAAACCCGCTTCCGAGGTATCTGCCCTTCAGACTCACTGCATCCACAATCGACCCGTTCGGTATCCCGGCATCTGCAGATATCACTTCACCATCGTAAATCCACGGATGACCGTTTCTAATCCATTCGGAACCTTTATCGCTGATAATGACTCGAGGAAAATCTCTGTCTGTCTTCATTTCAATTACTTTAAAAGCTCAGTTTTTATAAAGATCAAGAAACTCTTCAAGAGTAAGCCCGTTTTCCATGATGTAGTCCGCAGCTTCATTGCCTACATATCTGAAGTGCCAGGGTTCGTACATTATTTCTGTCACTGCTTCCTTTCCGTCAGGATACCGGACGATAAATCCGTATTCCTGACAGTGCACACTCATCCATTTGTAGAGTGCGGTATCTTCAAGACTGCGGTTTTTAACACTGTAATAAATGTCAGTTATATCGCAGCATAGTCCGCTCTGGTGCTCACTGTTTCCTGCAGGAAGCGTGATATAGAAGCCTTTCGCGTCCTTGCCGTCCGGGACTCCGTTCAGTTCACATACACGCCTGAAGTTTGCCTCCTGATCGTTATAGCTCCTGTATCCTGAAGAAAGATATACACTCAGTCCCTGATCTCTTGCGCCTTTTATGAATGCTTTCATCGGTTCTATAATCCGTGAATCGAACTGCTGGCCTTCGAGAGTCTCAAGCTGAGGGGGAACGTAAGTTGAAATGGATGTGCTCGGATTTGCAAGAATGAATTCCCAGCCTGATACATCGACATCCGGCGGTTCCGGAAGTCCGATTGCAGCCGCACGACCCGCAGGGCTGTCAGGATCAACTGTCGGTACAGGTTCAGGAGGCTGTTCTTCCTGCTTACCAGTTACGGCAGATGCTGCAGCGGCATCAGGAGTTACCGTTACTTCCACCGTCACCACGACAGTTTTCGGCTGCGCATCCTGCATCAGTTTATCGTAATCATAGTTCTTTATGCTCAGTGTCAGCACTACCGCAAACACAGCCAGCAAAACAAGACCGGCTATCAGCCTGACAAGTCTGTTATTTTTCACAGTAATGACCTCTCAGATTCAGTATTCTCATGAGAGTATAGCAAATTTCACGTTCAGAGTGCAATGATTATTTGTTATTCAGATAAGTATTAACTGTTTTAACACAATTCAGAGATTGCATGCTCATATAACAAAAACCGGAATCTCAGAAAAACTGATATCCGGCTATGTCTTTTTATTCAACATCATACTCGAAAAATTAAAACTCTCTGCGATAACTAAATCGCAGAGAGCAATTTCAATCATCTGTTCGCCTGAACAACTTTTGCAAGAATATTGATCAGATTCATTTTTTCCTCTTCAGTACATACAGAGAATATCCTGTTATCAACATCAACTATTATTTCTCTGAATTCGCGACTCGCCTGCCTGCCTTCCTCAGTTGGAAACAGTAGCTGGCTCCGTTTGTCATTTGGGTTATCGACCCGGTAGATAAGCCCTTTCTCCTCCAGTTCAAGTGTCATCTTTAAAACTGCAGGAGGTGTTACGGAAAGAAGCTCGCAGATAACACTCTGGCTGGTACCGCCGTTCTTTTCTGATTCAACGATGAAACTGAGTTCAATCCCCTGAAGACTCGTAATATCAAGTTCTCTCAGGGCAAGTCTGTGCTTCTTGCTGATCATATTGTTTAACGCACTTAACAGATCTCCGAACGTCTGTTCGAATTCAGGAATAAGAATCTTATGGTTGCTCATGAATCACAGCCCTATTCAAAATAAAAATATATGGAAAGATTATATATCATGTTTTCATTCATGGCAACATTTTTTATCGAAACCCTTAAAAATCTTCATTTTTATACATGTTTAACCACTTATTTTAATAATTAATGATTCAGGCTATCCGTACAAGCCGGAACAACAATTATAACCGCTCACATCCTCTAAACATACTTTGAAAAGAATTCATATTCTTTGATTTAATTTGATTTAAAGTATGTCCGCGAAAAGACATAAAACTGCAAAAACTCCCTGCAGCGAAATGCTGCAGGGAGTTTTTTATGAAAATCTTACTCGTACAGGGAGATCAGTTTCTTCAGATGCTCGAAGCGTGCTTTCGCATTCTCCTCGTTACGCGTGAAGAGATCCTCCGCCCTATCCGGGAACTCACGCGTCAGACGGCTGTAGCGGGCCTCATTCATGAGGAACTCGCGGTAACCGCCGGCAGGCTCCTTGCTGTCGAGAGTGAAAGGCTTCTCAGCTGCAGGGTTGAAACGGAAGAGGTTCCAGTAACCGCACTTCACAGCCTTGTCCATCTCTTTCTGGCAGTTCTCCATACCGCCCTTGATGCTGTGCATCTCGCAGGGAGCGTAGGCAATGATAAGAGAAGGTCCCTTATACGCTTCGGCTTCGGCTATAGCCTTGAGAGTCTGTACCTTATTGGCGCCCATTGCAATCTGAGCAACATAGACATATCCATAGGTCATTGCCATCTCGGCGAGAGACTTGGATTTAATCTCCTTGCCTGCTGCTGCAAACTGTGCTACCTGGCCGATGTTGGAAGCCTTGGATGCCTGTCCGCCGGTGTTGGAATATACTTCGGTATTGAAGACAAAAACGTTTACATCCTCGCCGGAAGCCAGAACATGATCGACGCCGCCGTAGCCAATATCGAAGGCCCAGCCGTCACCGCCGAAGATCCAGCAGGACTTCTTGTTGAGGTAGTCTTTCTTTGCAAGAATCTGTGCTCCGGCCTGGCAGGCTCCGCAGGTGCAGACTTTTCCACCGTTTGCCTTGGATTCTTCCGCAGCGGCAAGTGCAGCAGGCTGTGCGTCACCATAGATCTGCTTGCCGAAATCGGAGCTGAGGAAGCCGATGCAGCTGTCTATATCGCTGACGCTCTCCTCAAGAGCTTCGACCAGTGCTTTTGTTGCAGCCTGGTTCGTGTTGCCGTCATCATAGGTATCGAGCCATGCCTGAGCAGCATCTTTGAGTTCCTGGCAGCAGGAAGGTGCTGCAATCATTTCTTCTACCTTTGCCTTCAAATCGTCGCGGATCTTTTTCTGGCCGAGGTACATACCGAGACCATGCTCTGCATTGTCCTCAAAGAGGGAGTTGGCCCATGCAGGTCCCTTGCCTTCCTTGTTGACAGTATACGGTGATGTTGCAGCCGGACCGCCCCATATGGATGAGCATCCCGTTGCATTTGAGATGAGCATATGATCGCCAAAGAGCTGAGTGACGAGGCGGGCATAGCTTGTCTCAGCGCAGCCGGCGCAGGAGCCGGAGAACTCAAGATAGGGCTGAGCAAACTGGCTGAACTTGACATTATCGGGAACGAACATTTCTTTCTTTTCAGATACAGCAGAAACCATGTAATCAAAGACTTCCTGCTGCTCGGTCTGGCTCTCCAGAGGTGCCATCTCAATAGCACCGACTGCGCACTGGCCTATGCAGACACCGCATCCCATGCAGTCAAGCGGAGATACTGCCATGCAGAACTTGTACTCGCCTTTGCCCTTGCCTGCCTTGATATCGGCGAGCTTGGTCTGGGCGGGAGCTGCCGCAGCTTCGGCTTCTGAAAGCGCGAATGGACGGATGGTGGCGTGCGGGCAGACGAAAGCACACTGGTTGCACTGTACGCATTTTTCTGCATCCCACTTGGGAACGGAGACAGCAATACCACGCTTCTCATATGCCGAAGCACCGAGTTCGAATGTACCGTCAGCATGATCGACAAATTTGGAGACAGGCAGAGAATCGCCGTCCATCTTGTCAACAGGATCAAGGATGGTGCTTACCATCTTGACTGTCTTCTCACGTCCGGTCTTCTTGCTGTCAGCTTTTTCATCAACTGCATTCTTCCAGGACTCCGGAACATCAACCTTGACATATGCGGTTGCACCGGCATCGATAGCAGCATAGTTCATGTCGACAACGTCCTGCCCCTTCTTCAGGTAGGAGTGGAGCGCTGCATCTTTCATATACTGGATCGCCTCTGCCTCAGGCAGGACTTTTGCCAGTGAGAAGAATGCCGACTGGAGGATGGTGTTGGTGCGCTTGCCCATGCCGATCTTCTTGGCGAGATCTATTGCATTGATCATATAGAGCTGGATATTGTTATTTGCAATGTAACGCTTTGAAGCAGCATCAAGATGATGCTCGAGTTCTTCAAAATTCCACTGGCAGTTTACAAGGAATATTCCGCCGGGACGCACATCACGCGCAATCGGGAATCCCTTTGTGATATATGAAGGAACATGGCAGGCAACAAAGTCAGCCTGGTTGATGTAATAAGGGCTCTTGATGGGCTTGTCGCCGAAGCGGAGATGGCTTATGGTCACACCGCCGGTCTTCTTTGAGTCATACTGGAAGTAGGACTGGATGTATTTATCGGTATGGTCGCCGATGATCTTGGTGGAGTTCTTGTTTGCGCCGACGGTACCGTCGCCGCCGAGACCCCAGAATTTGCACTCGATGGTGCCTGCAGGAGCCGTGCTTGGTGCGGGAACTTCTTCAAGAGACATATTCGTCACATCGTCAACTATGCCCACCGTGAACTGGCGCTTCATCTCGTCCTTCTTCAGTTCATTGTATACAGCGAATACGGAAGAGGGAGGTGTATCCTTGGAGCCGAGTCCGTAGCGACCGCCTATGACCTGGACATCGTTCTTTCCTGCATTTGCAAGAGCTGTGACAACGTCAAGGTAGAGAGGTTCACCCTGTGCACCGGGTTCCTTAGTGCGGTCGAGTACTGCGATCTTCTTTGCCGTGGCAGGGATAGCCTCGATGAGCTTATCAGCGCGGAAAGGACGATAGAGGCGTACCTTGACAAGGCCGACTTTCTCACCCTTGGCGGTAAGATAATCGATAACTTCCTCAGCAACATCGCAGATAGAGCCCATGGCAACGATCACCCGGTCGGCATCGGGAGCGCCATAGTAGTTGAAAAGCTTATAATCAGTGCCCAGTTTGGCATTGATCTTGCCCATGTATTCTTCAACTATTCCCGGGATGGCTTCATAGTACTTGTTGGAAGCCTCACGGTTCTGGAAGAAGATATCGCCGTTCTCATGAGAACCGCGCATCACAGGATGCTCGGAATTGAGCGCACGGTCACGGAAAGCCTGAACTGCATCCATATCGACCATGTCTGCAAGGTCTTTATAATCCCATTCCTCGACTTTCTGTATCTCATGGGAGGTACGGAAACCGTCGAAGAAGTTCAGGAACGGAACACGGCCTTTGATAGCAGCAAGATGTGCCACAGGAGAGAGGTCCATGATCTCCTGAACATTCGTTTCACAGAGCATTGCAAAACCGGTCTGACGGCATGCCATAACGTCGCTGTGGTCGCCGAAGATGCTCAGCGTATGGCTTGCAAGTGCACGGGCAGAAACGTGGAACACAGCAGGAAGCAGCTCGCCTGCCATCTTATACATATTCGGGATCATAAGAAGGAGGCCCTGGGAAGCTGTATAGGTGGTGGTGAGAGCACCGGCATTGAGTGAGCCGTGGACAGCACCGGCAGCACCTGACTCTGCCTGCATTTCCTGAACCTTTACTCTTGAGCCGAAAATGTTTTTGCGTCCGTTTGCAGACCACTGGTCAACATAGTCGGCCATCGGGCTGGACGGAGTGATGGGGTAGATTGCGGCTACTTCGGTGAATGCGTAGGATACATGGGCGGCTGCGGTATTACCGTCCATAGACTTGAAGTGTCTCTGCATGTCTATAAATCATCTCCATATAAAAAATTTTTCGATTAGTTGCTGAAATCTGACTAATATAGTCTATCATCAAACACCGGAAAAGTAAACCAAAAAAAGCTTTACCAGGATTGAAAAAGCCTTCGTACAAAAACAATCCCAATTAAGTGCACATTGTTATACTGTTAATTAGTCAATTATCACATTTTTAAGCATATAAGCAGCTTTATGGCATAATTTCACTTGTGATTTTTTCTTATATGTATTATAATCACATGCACTGTTTTTATCCGTAAGGTAACCAAAACAAGATCCTTTCCATGAAACGAAGGAGGCTGATGGTAATGCTGAATCTTAACCGCGAATCAGGAAATATCAGTATCGACAATGAAGTATTCACATATTTTGCCGGTGAGGCTGCAACCAGCTGCTTCGGCGTTAAAGGCATGGTCGCCTGTGTGAAAGAGGGCGGCCCCTGGCAGTTGCTTAAGAGAGAAACAATGTCCAAGGGCGTTATTGTAAGATACGATGATGACGATGATTCCGTTTCACTCGAACTACACATCGGAGTTGATTATGGTGTGAATCTTGCCGCCGTTTCTACAAGCATCATAAAAGAGGTCAAATACAAACTTGAGTCTGCAACAGGCATCCCCGTAAAAAGCGTGGACGTTTTCATAGACGCGATCATCAAGTGACTGTAAACTCTCCTTATACAGGCATTTCGGAGGTGCTGATTTGACAAACTATATCGACGCGTTTGCGTTCAAGAATATGATCCTTTGTGCCAGTGCGGCACTGCAAAGCAATATTCAGGCCATCAATGAGCTGAATGTTTTTCCGGTTCCTGACGGTGATACCGGCACCAATATGGGACTGACACTGTCGACCGCGGTCACCGAACTGAACAAAAATGACTTCTCCTCTCTTGACAAGGCTGCAGACTGCGTTGCCAACGCTCTTCTGCGCGGGGCTCGCGGCAATTCCGGAGTTATCCTTTCACTCCTCTTCAGGGGCATTTCAAAACGGCTGAAAGGCATGGACACTGCCGGCCCTGTTGAGTTTGCCGGTGCAATGTGCGACGGAGTGGACGCCGCATACAAGGCAGTTATGAAACCTGCCGAAGGTACCATACTTACTGTGTCACGGCTTGCTTCCGCCGCTGCAAAAAAAGCGGCAGAGGTAGGTGCCGATTTTGACGGGATGCTCGAGTGCGCAGTAGTCGCTGCAGAGGAGGCTCTGGAAGACACCGTAAACCAGAATCCCGTTTTGAAAAAGGCCGGAGTCATAGATGCCGGCGGAAAAGGATACTGTGTGATATTGTCCGCGATGCTCCAGTCTTTCAGAGGTGAATTCATAATGCCGGACGAGGCAGCTCTCTCACAGTCCGGTCCTGCCAAAGCATTCAATTCTAAATTATTGGAAGAGATCACCTTTACATTCGATACGGTCTTTATCGTCAGCAAAAAAGCCGAAACATCCATAGCTTCATTCCGCACTTATCTTGATTCCATCGGTGACAGCATAGTCATCAATGAGGATGATGAGATCTTCAAGGTACACGTTCATACGGACATACCCGGAGAAGTTCTTTCCGAGGCGCAGAAATACGGATCACTTGAGCTTGCCAAGATTGAAAACATGGTAACACAGGCGAAGCAGCAGGCTGCAGGAGAAGATGCACAGAGTACGGATGATCTGGACGAAGTTGAAAAGGAACTCGAAAACTCCGCGGATCCCGATGAACCCGAAAAGGAGTACGGTGTAGTATCTGTATGTGCCGGGGCAGGAATGGCTGATGTGTTCCGTCAGCTGGGATGTGACGGAATAATAACAGGCGGGCAAACGATGAATCCTTCGACCCAGGATATACTCGCAGTTGTAAACAAAACGAACGCCGCCACTGTTTTCGTTCTTCCGAACAATAAGAATATAATCATGGCAGCTGAACAATGTGTTCCGCTCAGTGAGAAGAAGGTTATCGTAATCCCCTCAAAAACGGTTCCCCAAGGCGTGACAGCAATGCTGAACTTCATGCCTGACGGTCAGGCGGATGAAATAACTGCCGCCATGACTGACAGCCTTTCCACCGTTCACACTGCGATGGTAACATATGCAGCACGAGATTCCGACTTTGACGGCCATACAATCCATGCAGGTGAATATCTCGCTCTTCTTGACGGTGCTCTTGTCGGGAGTTTCACGAGTATCTCCACCCTCTTCAAAGAACTCAGCTGGGCGATAGACGATCTCAATCCAGAATTCATCACGATGTATTATGGTGAAGATGTGGATGAAGAAGATGCTGCATCTGTTTCTAACACCTTCAAAGGCAATTTCCCGGATGCTGAAGTCACCGTTATTAACGGAGGTCAGCCGGTATACTTCTATATGATCAGCATCGAATAATTATAAAGCCAGTAAAAAAGCCGCTGCTTTAAGCAGCGGCTTTAATCATTTAAGAGCTGATATCGTTTTCCTAAACACTCCCGATATGATATCTTTGCTGTCAATCACGGTTATCCTCAGTTCAGCAGCCCTTCTCCTTGCCATATTCGAGCAGCCTCCCGTCGTTACCAGAAACGCTTTTGCCATTTCTCCCCCGAATCTGTCCCGCAGGATGCTCAATTCATTTATCGCTTCTGTCTTTACATCACACGTTTTACAGCTGATGAACACCGGAATTACTCCTTTTGTCGCAACGACATCTATCTCATTCGTTACTCCGGCCCTTCCTCTTTCTCCTTCCCAATCGACTACTGCGCTTGTTACAACATCGTTGAACGATCCCGATTCCAGACATACTTTGTACGTATATAGTTCCAATACGCTTCCTACATCTCTCATCCATGCTCTTATCTGTTGGTCTGAAAACCGGAACTCCACATTTTTTTCTGTGTCTATCCGCAAATCGGAAATAAATCCGATCTTTTCATATTCCCTAAGTATCTTTTCCGGAGCAGGCAGCCTTCCTCCGCGTTCTCCCCTCTGGTAATAGCCTCCGCTGACATGCAGGGGTATTTCAGCATCAGGTCTTGTGCCGGACAGCTGCTGAATATACTCAACCGCACGGACCCAGTCTCGCCTGTTATTAATGTACAGCTCATAAAAAGGATCGATATGGTCCATATATCCGGAAAGGATGGAATTATCCACCCTGCCTTTATGCAGAGCCCCGCCAGCCATGAGGATGATGTCCTCAACCTTATAGCTTACATCGCATATCAGATCAGAAGCAAATGCAGCATTGCTGATGCTGAAAAAACTGTTCTTCCTGCGGCTGTATGT
>JAIKVS010000210.1 GCA_024685535.1 Oscillospiraceae bacterium
TATGAAGGCACTGTCGTTTTCCGGCTGCATTATTTCTCCGAATGCTGAGAGAACTACGATCAATATTGGCAGATCGTAAACCGTTCCTGCCTTCTTTCTGTCCGCCGGTGCAAGATTGACAGTCAGTTTTGATGCGGGGAACCGGAAGCCGCTGTTTTTTATCGCCGACCTTACTCTCTCTCTGGATTCCTTCACAGCGGCATCCGGCAGTCCGACTATATCAAAACCGGGGAGCCCATTAGATCTGTCCACCTCAACGGATACCGGGAACCCCCCTACTCCGCTGACGCCGAAACTCGTTATTCTTGCGACCATATCAGGAGTATCTCCTTCTCTCCGTTAATCACGGGAGCCAGCCGTATATGCGGCTGGCTCAAAGCAGTGTTTCAGTCTTCAACAAGCGCTATGTGAAGTTCATCGAGCTGTTTCTGTTCCACTCTCGACGGCGCTCCCATCATCACATCCTGCGCATTCTTGTTCATCGGGAACGGAATGACCTCACGGATGCTGTCCTCACCTGCAAGAAGCATTACCATCCTGTCTATTCCCGGTGCGATCCCGGCATGAGGAGGCGCTCCATAGCAGAATGCATTATACATTGCAGGAAATTTACGCTTTACATCCTCTTCACCCAGGCGCACCATCTCGAAAGCTTTTATCATGATCTCCGGATCATGGTTCCTGACAGCGCCGGATGAAAGTTCAACTCCGTTGCATACCAGATCATACTGGTCGGCAGTAATGGTAAGCGGATCGATCTCTCCGCGTTCCGCCTTGAGAAGAACATCCAGCCCTCCCGCAGGCATTGAAAAGGGATTGTGGCAGAATTCAAGTTCGCCTGACTCATCGCCTATCTCATACATCGGGAAATCGACTATCCAGCAGAATTCGTAACGTTCCCTTTCCATATGCGAAGGCACGGCTGCCCCAAGCATCTTCAGCATAACACCAGCTGTCTTCTGTGCTGCCTCCTTTTTGCCTGCGGCAACGCCGACGAGACATCCGGGGCTGAGTTTCAGCGCTGAGACAAGAGAATCCTTTCTGTCTGTAAGGAACTTTGCCACCCCGCCAGCAAACTCACAGTTATCCTCGACCTTAAACCAATAGGGTTTTGAACCTGTCTGTACTTCAACATCACTGCATAGTTTTTCGATGTTTTTTCTTGTAAGCGCACAGTCACTTACGACTACAGCCTTCACGGTATTTCCCCCGCCAAAGGGGGCAAATTCCGTTCCTCTTACAAGTTCACTTATATCTTCAAGAACAAGATCTATTCTCAGGTCAGGCTTGTCGGTTCCGTATTTCTCAAGAGCCTCAAGATACGGGATCCTTCTGAACGGTGCGGATGAGGCTATATCATATTTTCCGTATTCCGCAAATATCGGAGGAAGTACATCCTCAAGAACAGCGAACACGTCATCCTGGCAGGCGAAGGCCATTTCCATATCAAGCTGGTAGAACTCACCCGGAGATCTGTCTCCGCGGGCATCCTCGTCTCTGAAACAAGGGGCTATCTGGAAATACCTGTCAAAGCCGGAGGTCATCAGCAACTGTTTGAACTGCTGAGGAGCCTGCGGTAGGGCATAAAACTCTCCCGGATGCTTCCTTGCTGGAACGAGATAATCCCTGGCTCCTTCCGGAGACGAAGCTGTAAGGATAGGCGTCGTTATCTCAAGGAAGCCGTGCTTTATCATTGAACTGCGTATAGCAGAGATCACATTGCATCTCAGGATTATATTCTTTTTTACCTCAGGATTCCTTAAATCGAGGTAGCGGTATTTAAGGCGCTGAGTTTCATCTGCCTCACGGCTGCGGTTTATCTCAAACGGCAACTCATTATAGATGCACTTGCCAAGGACCTCGATCTTTTCCGGGACAATCTCGATCTCACCGGTATCGATCTTAGGATTCTTGCTTGCGCGTTCCCTTACCGTTCCCTCGACGGAGATAGTGCTCTCCTTGTTTATTGCCTTTATCTGAGCAAAAAGCTTCTCATCCTCTATGACTATCTGGGTCTTCCCGTAAAAATCGCGAACTACTCCGAATGCGAAATTGTTTCCGACTTCTCTGACATTCTCAAGCCAGCCGACGATCTTCACTTTCTCGCCCGCATCCTTCAGGCGAAGCTCATTGCATGTATGGGTACGTGATTGAAACATTTCTGCGCCTCTTTTCGTTTATTTTTCCTTTATAACAGTGCTTTTCCCGAGCTCAGCGACCGCAGCAGCAATATGTCGGGCAGCAGCTTCCGGTGAAAGCTTGACCTGTTCTCCGCTTTTCATATTCTTAACGGAAAGCACTCCGTCCCTCACCTCGTCCTCTCCGACTATGACCGCGAACGGGACTGAAAGCCTGTCAGCATAGCTCATCTTAGATTTGAACTTTTTCTGCTCGGTATATAGCTGCGTTCTTATCCCGGCATTTCTGAGCACTGAGGCCGATGAGATAGCAAAAGAAAGATCGTCAGTCATCGGAAGCACCAGTGCATCACAGGGAGCTGTGATCATCTCATCTGAAATCAAACCCTGCTCAGAGAGAACATAGAACAGCCTTGTAAGTCCTATTGATATGCCTACTCCAGGAAGCATCTTATCCGTATAGTATCCTGCGAGATCATCATATCTTCCGCCGGAGCATATGGAGCCGATCTCCGGATAATCCGTCATA
>JAIKVS010000211.1 GCA_024685535.1 Oscillospiraceae bacterium
TATGACGGATTATCCGGAGATCGGCTCCATATGCTCCGGCGGAAGATATGATGATCTCGCAGGATACTATACGGATAAGATGCTTCCTGGAGTAGGCATATCAATAGGACTTACAAGGCTGTTCTATGTTCTCTCTGAGCAAGGCCTGATTTCAGATGAGATGATCACGGCTCCCTGTGATGCGCTGGTGCTTCCGATGACTGATGATCTTTCTTTTGCCATCTCATCGGCCTCAGTGCTCAGAAATGCCGGGATAAGAACGCAGCTATATACCGAGCAGAAAAAGTTCAAATCGAAGATGAACTATGCTGACAGGCTTTCGGTCCCGTTCGCGGTCATAGTAGGAGAGGACGAGGTGAGGGACGGGGTGCTTTCCGTTAAGAATATGAAGAGCGGAGAGCAGGTCAAGCTTTCACCGGAAGCTGCTGCCAGGCATATTGCTGCTGCGGTCACTGAACTCGGGAAGAGCACTGTTATAAAGGAAAAATAAAAGAAAAGAGGCGCAGAAATGTTTCAGTCACGTACCCATACATGCAATGAGCTTCGCCTGAAGGATGCGGGCGAGAAAGTGAAGATCGTTGGCTGGCTTGAGAATGTCAGAGAAGTCGGAAACAATTTCGCATTCGGAGTAGTTCGCGATTTTTACGGAAAGACCCAGATAGTCATAGAGGATGAGAAACTTTTTGCTCAGATAAAGGCAATAAACAAGGAGAGCACCATCTCCGTCGAGGGAACGGTAAGGGAACGCGCGAGCAAGAATCCTAAGATCGATACCGGTGAGATCGAGATCGTCCCGGAAAAGATCGAGGTCCTTGGCAAGTTCATCTATAATGAGTTGCCATTTGAGATAAACCGTAGCCGTGAGGCAGACGAGACTCAGCGCCTTAAATACCGCTACCTCGATTTAAGGAATCCTGAGGTAAAAAAGAATATAATCCTGAGATGCAATGTGATCTCTGCTATACGCAGTTCAATGATAAAGCACGGCTTCCTCGAGATAACGACGCCTATCCTTACTGCCTCATCTCCGGAAGGAGCCAGGGATTATCTCGTTCCCGCAAGGAAGCATCCCGGAGAGTTTTATGCTCTGCCGCAGGCTCCTCAGCAGTTCAAGCAGTTGCTGATGACCTCCGGCTTTGACAGGTATTTCCAGATCGCCCCTTGTTTCAGAGACGAGGATGCACGCGGAGACAGATCTCCGGGAGAGTTCTACCAGCTTGATATGGAAATGGCCTTCGCCTGCCAGGATGACGTGTTCGCTGTTCTTGAGGATGTACTTCCACCGATATTTGCGGAATACGGGAAATATGATATAGCCTCATCCGCACCGTTCAGAAGGATCCCGTATCTTGAGGCTCTTGAGAAATACGGAACCGACAAGCCCGACCTGAGAATAGATCTTGTTCTAGAAGATATAAGTGAACTTGTAAGAGGAACGGAATTTGCCCCATTTGCCGAAGGAAATACCGTGAAGGCTGTAGTCGTCAGTGACTGCGCACTTACAAGAAAAAACATTGAAAAACTATGCAGTGATGTTGAAGTGCAGACAGGTTCAAAACCCTATTGGTTTAAGGTCGAGGATAACTATGAGTTTGCTGGCGGAGTGGCAAAGTTCCTTACAGACAGAAAGGATTCTCTCGTCTCAGCGCTGAAACTCAGCCCCGGATGCCTTGTCGGTATTGCTGCAGGCAAAAAAGAGGCTGCACAGAAGACTGCAGGAGTCATGCTGAAGATGCTGGGAGCGGCAGTGCCTTCGCATATGAACAGAGAACGTTACGAATTCTGCTGGATAGTCGATTTCCCGATGTATGAGATAGGTGAAGAGTCGGGTGAGCTTGAATTCTGCCATAATCCATTCTCAATGCCTGCGGGAGGACTGGAGGTCCTTCTCAAGGCGGAACGCGGAGAGATCGATCCGCTTACCATTACTGCAGACCAGTATGATCTGGTGTGCAACGGAGTTGAACTTTCATCCGGTGCTGTCAGGAACCATGATCCGGAGATCATGATAAAAGCCTTTGAGATGGTGCGCCTGGGTGAAGAGGATGTAAAACGTAAATTCCCAGCAATGTACAATGCATTCTGCTACGGAGCGCCTCCCCATGCAGGAATCGCACCTGGAATAGACAGGATGGTAATGCTTCTGGCAGGTGAGGACAGTATCCGTGAGGTCATCCCGTTCCCGATGAACAAGAATGCGCAGGATGTGATGATGGGGGCACCGTCAAGAGTGGAACAGAAACAGCTCGACGAACTCCACATAGCGCTTGTTGAAGATTGAAACACTGCTTTTGAGCCAGCCGCGCACACGGCTGGCTCCCGTGATTAACGGATAGAAGGAGATGTTCCTGATATGGTCGCAAGAATAATGAGCTTCGGCATCAGCGGAGTGGGAGGCTTTCCTGTATCCGTTGAAGTGGACAGATCCAACGGGCTCCCCGGCTTTGATATAGTAGGACTGCCTGATGCTGCAGTGAAGGAATCCCGGGAGAGGGTAAGGTCAGCGATAAAGAATAACGGTTTCCGGTTTCCCGCTTCAAAACTTACTGTCAATCTTGCGCCTGCAGACAGGAAAAAGGCAGGAACGATTTACGATCTGCCTATTTTGATCGGAGTTCTTTCAGCACTGGGAGAAATAAGGCAGCCGGAAAACGACAGTGCCTTTATAGGTGAACTTTCACTCTCAGGCGATCTGAGACCTGTATCCGGAGTATTGCCGATGGCGATTGCGGCGGTAAGGGAGAATATTAAGCATTTTTATGTGCCCGAGGATAACGCTGAGGAAGCGGCGATTGCAGGGAATGTGGAGATCATTCCTGTTAAGAATGTTGCAGAACTTATATCCTGTCTGAAGGGAGAGCAGGAGATCAATCCGGCTAAGGAGCCGGATCTTTCAGAAATAAAGGTGCCTGTCCCGGATTTTTCTGATGTTAAAGGGCAGGAAAATGTTAAAAGAGCTTTTGAAATAGCCGCCGCCGGAGGACATAATATCCTTGTGGTCGGGCCTCCGGGAGCCGGAAAATCAATGATGGCAAAAAGGCTTCCCAGTATCCTTCCAGATATGACCAGGGATGAGATGATTGAATCCACGGAGATCTATTCCGTAGCCGGACTGACGGGGAAAAATGACCCTGTAGTGAGGGCGAGGCCTTTCAGATCACCGCATCACACCGTATCTGCTGCCGGACTTGCCGGAGGAGGCACTTCACCGAAGCCGGGGGAAATAAGCCTTGCCCATAACGGAGTGCTGTTTCTCGATGAGCTTCCGGAGTTCAGAAGTGATGTGCTCGAGGTCCTCAGACAGCCTCTTGAAGACGGTGAAGTAACTGTATCGAGAGTATCGGGAAGTGTTACATATCCCAGCAGGTTTATGCTGGTGTGCGCTATGAATCCCTGCAAGTGCGGATGGTACGGCCATCCTTCGGGAAGGTGCAAATGCTCAGAGCAGGAAGTGAAACGTTATCACAGTCGTATCTCCGGACCACTTCTGGACAGGATAGATATTATGGTGCAGGTGCCTGCCCTTGAATATGAGGAACTCAGAACACGGGTCCCTTCCGAAAGCTCTTCGGAGATAAGAAAAAGAGTGAACGCTGCAAGAAAGCTTCAGCAGCTGCGGTTTGAAGGCAGCGGTGTGAAGGCCAATGCCGGGATGGACAGTAAAGCTCTCAGAAACTGGTGCACTCTTGCTCCGGACTGTGAAGAGCTTTTGAAACTGGCCTTTGAAAACATGGATCTTTCCGCACGAAGTTACGACAGGATCCTGAGAGTATCACGCACGATCGCAGATCTTGCCGGCGAGAGCGAAATACTTCCTGAACATATTGCGGAAGCGATACAGTACAGGACCTATGATTTCAGAGAACGTTGAGCTGTTGCCTTTTGAGAGGACAGGAGGATATGGTCATACTGGTGGATATGGACGATGTGCTCGAGCAGCTTGTCGAAGCCATGGTTAAATACAACAATACGCATTACGGTACGGACGTTCATTCTTATGACGTAGTGGAATGGAATCTAGCAAAGGCATTCCCCACACTCACCAGGGAAATGGTCTATTCACCCGAATATGATGAGGATTTCTGGTCTACCGTAGAACCCATGCCCGGAGCGGATACAGTGCTTCAGAGACTTATTGATGAAGGTCATGAAGTGTATGTCGTTACGGCTTCCACCTATGAGACTCTGAAGCAGAAGATGGATGACCTGCTGTTCAGATGGTTTCCGTTCCTTGACTGGGAGCATGTTATCATTACTTCGAACAAGCATATGATAAACGGAGATGTCCTCATAGATGACGGACCGCATAATCTTACCGGCGGCAGTTACCGAAAGCTCCTTTTTGACAGGCCGCATAACCGCAGCTTCGATGAGAAAATTGTAGGTGCGGTGAGAGTATACGACTGGGACGGTATTTATGAACAGATCAGCCTTATGGCAAAAACGCCGGGCAAGGCATAGGAGGTAGAACGGAATGGATAATGAGAAGAATAGATCCATCCTGCCTGATGATATAAAAGAACCTGCGCACAGGATTTTTAATATCGTCAGGAATGTTTTTGCACTTCTGACCGCAATCTGTTTTATCGCCTCGTTCCTGCTCCATGAACGGCAGCTGCTTGTACGCGGTATCGGCTACTGCCTTGGTTTTGTGGCTTATTTTGCCGAGGTCCTTGAACTTACTGAGGGCTTTAATCGGAAGAAGCATCTCGACGATCTCTTTATGGCGATCTGTTTCGGAGGCTTGTATGTCTTTATGGCTATCTCATATATCATGGAGCATTATGGACAGTAAATATTTCTTATTTAGGAACGTATAAATGAACGATATAATACTTTGCAAACTCGGAGAAATGATCCTCAAGGGACTTAACAGAAGAAGCTTTGAACAGAGGCTCCTGACAAATATAAAAAAACGACTGGACCACATAGGCAGTTTCAGGGTTTACTGCCTCCAGTCGACGGTTTACGTGGAGGGAAATGACGGCGCTGATATGGATGCCGCTTTTGAAGCGCTGAAGAAGATATTCGGCATCATTAAACTCGAACGTGCTGCCGCCTGTGAAAAGGATAAAGACGCTATAGTTGCCCTTGCAAGGGAATATCTGAAAGATGAACTGCACAGAGCAAAAAGCTTCAAAGTGGAATCCAAG
>JAIKVS010000241.1 GCA_024685535.1 Oscillospiraceae bacterium
TATCGTCGGAACCGGGTTTGACCTGATTTCTGACTGCAGCGCTACCGCTGATATAACAGTTTTGGGTGATGATGGAGCCTGCGCCGGGCTGATCGCCGGCGGAACAACGATGAGTTCTATAAAGAACTGCGAAGTACTGAATGGAAGCATCACTGCCGAAGGCAATACTACCTGGGCCTTCGGTGCACTCTGCGGCGCTCCTTGGGGCGCTCCTGAAATCACGGACTGCAAGGTCAGCGGCACTGTCATTACCGTGAGCGGGGAAAACAATCGCCTGGTCGGCGGCCTGGTCGGATTCGGTGGCACCTATAATCAGGCGACGCCTGCCCAGATCACCGGATGCACGGTCGAAGACGTGACTATAAGCGTTTCTGAAACGACGGACTCGGTCGGCGGGCTGATCGGCGCAGGAAAAGAGATGATGGAGGGCAGCGATGTGATGTCTTCCTTTATGATTAGCGACTGTGCAGTTTCGGGGAGCATCATGGGCGGCGGCGAATTCGTGGATGCCGTTGTCGGAGATCCTGCCGGTGCCGTATCTATAGACTGCGAAGGAAGCATGACAGTTTCTCCCGCGCTGGACAATGCAGCTTAGTATTTCCCTACCTGGTGTAAGGCAGAACAAATAGATTAGACCTGGTTTTTAATCAGCTTACAAACTATTCCTCAGGATCTGAACGATTTCTTCTCTGGTAAGCACCTTGTAGCCGCCCTCAAGAATGAGCGTTCCGTCGGCGATTCCTTCGATCATTTCCTCGGTGCCGCCGATCTCAGAAAGCTTCATGGCTACGCCCAGCTTCTTCATCCATTCTTCCATGGCCGCAAGGCCTTCTTTTGCCACTTCTTCATCGGACTTGCCTTCCGGGCAGATGCCCCATACTTCTGTTGCGAAGCGCTTAAACTTCTGAAGTCCGTAAGGCATGATATAGCGGTAATACGGCAGGGACACCGCGGAGAGCGTCATTCCATGCGTCGCGTCCGTATAGGCGCCCGCAGACTGACCCAGCATATGCACCATCCAGTCGCCCGTCTTGCCCCGTGAGATCAGTGTGTTCAGCGCCCAGGTCGCAGTCCACATGATGTTGGAGCGCGCCTCGTAATCCTCCGGGTCTTTCAGCGCTATCAAAGAGCTGTGGATAACAGACTTCATCAGGGCTTCGGAGATATAATCGCTGGTATTGTCATCCTGACCGGAGAAGTACTGCTCGCAGATGTGATTGAAGATATCATATATTCCGGCCACCATCTGCCGTTTCGGCAGAGAGAATGTGAATTTCGGATTCAGGATCGAAAACTTAGGCATGACTTCGGGGCCGAAGACATGTCCGATCTTCAGATGGGTCTCATGATTCGTGATGACAGCGCCGGCATTCATCTCGGAGCCGGTGCCTGCCATCGTGAGGATGCAGCCGACAGGGATGATCTCGCAGGTCGGCTCCTCAAAACGCAGATAATACTTTTCCCAGGGCTCTTCGTCGCAGTTCACGGAAACGGAAACCGCCTTGGCATAGTCGCAGCAGGAGCCGCCGCCGATAGCAAGCAGCAGGTCGGTATGGTTCTCCCTGGCGATCCTGACTCCCTCGTGGAGCTTCTCCACTGTGGGGTTCGGCATGACGCCGGCGTCCTCGATGATCGTCTTTCCGTTTTCCTTTAAAACACGAACGACCTCGTCATAGATCCCATTCTTCTTGATGGAGCCACTGCCGTAAACGATCTGTACGTTTTTCCCGTATTTCGGCAGCTCTTCGTTCAGGTATTTCAGGGAATCGTCCCCGAAATAAAGCTTTGTCGCGTTGAGATAGCTGAAATTACCTAACATAATCTGTTCCCCCTAATTTGAGCTTTATCATAAGATATCGCCTGTTACCTTTCCGTTCAGGAGTTTCCCGCCGCGGATATCAAGACCCGGGTACTGCTTCTGCAAATCTTTGACTGCCCTGTCAATGGAGCTGCCGCCGGAGGTTGCGAACAGCGCGATCTTTTTCCCGGCAAAATCAAAGGTCTCCAGGAAGGTGTTGATGACGGTAGGAGCCGCGTACCACCAGATCGGGAAGCCAATGTATATCACATCGTTTCCGCTGAAGTCGTGTTCGGTCTCCCTGAGCGCCGGGCGGGAGGCCTTATCGTTCATCTCGATACTGCTGCGGCTCTTCTTATTCATCCAGTTAAGATCCGCATTCGTATAGGGAACAGCCGGAGCGATCTCATATAGATCCGCGCCGATGACCTTTGCCAGTTCTTTCGCCTTGGCTTCTGTTACGCCGGACGCCGAAAAATATGCTACCAGTTTACTCATTTTTATGTCTCCTTTTTATATATCTGTTTCTCCTTAGGCCAGCAGCCTGGAAAGCCCGGCAAGGGCAAACTCTCTGACCGTCATCTGTACCGGAAGAACACCAGCCTGTTTCATGGCTTCCTCTTGCTTATCTGTATGATGTGCATAGGGGTAAAGCCCATGGAAGAACTGCAGAGATGAAATAACGATGGAATGTCTTGTATTGTCATCCCATTCCGGGCAGAATCTTGCGAAAATCTCTTCCAACAGTTCGACGGATCTTCCATATGTTTTCTTAAACTCCACGAGGCGATCCATCCGGCTGTTTTCTTCCATGTCATAGAGGTTGACGGCAAGAAGCTTCAACATCAGCTCTCTGTCGGCAAGCGTTCCGGCAAGCCGTTCGACCAGCTGCTCCCGGGAAGGCTCTTCCCTACTGTTCAGGATGTCTTCCAGAGCCTTACACCAGCGTTCATACTCCCTCTGAAAGAGACCCAGGAAGATCTCCTCCTTCGTCTGGAAGTAGTTATAGATCGATGTTCTGGTAAAGCTCGTGACCTCACCGATCTCCTTTAGCGTGATCTCCTTAAAACTAATGTTCCGGTACAACTGCTCGCAGGCATCCATGATCTCCTCTTTTCGTGCCGCTGTCAGCTCCGGTGATCCTTTTGGCATATCTCCACCTCCTGTGCGCCCTGCATTCTGACACCGTGTCATAACCTTACGGCTCATACTATATCATCATTCTGACATTGTGTCAATATAAATATCAACTTACAAGTCCTAATACCCAGGCAGTGTTTTTTACGTTGCGTTTTAGTCTGAAGAAGTTCGGAAATCCGTTTGGCAAGCCGGATCACACTATAAATCATTACGCCTATCTGGAGCTGAATGCGCATAATAGGATATTAGATTAGATACCTAGTGTAAGGCAGAACAAATGGATTAGACATAGTTGCTTATCCAAAACAAGTGTCTCAGATTGAGGACTCGGTAATTCCCTACGATCTTCATACTAAAGAGAACGGGCGTTGTAAACTAGATGTTAAAGATGGACTACTGGAGTTTGCAACTGAGATTCCATTTCTAAAAACAGATTATGAAAGCATTTTTACCCAGAACTATGATTTTCTTTCAAAAGTAAAAGAGATACGCAATAAGTTTGAACACAAAATGCATGGAGCAGAGCTTATATCCATAGGCAGGGGCAACATGATAATTTTCAATTTGTCATATAAGATAAAGGCCAAGGATCAATGGATCATTTTATATGCTGGGGAATTTCTAAAGTTTACGAAGCAGATCAATGAGTTGTTCTCCAAATTACAGAACCAGGTCGCTTCTTTTCCGCATCAGCAAGACCAGACAATGGATCCATACTATCGAAGGCTAATAAGATACGATTTCCGCGATTTTAACCAGATCTATGATAGTCCGTTGCTGAAAATTGTGGGTAAAACCCTTGTTCAGTTTTGAGTTGCCGGTGTATTGCCTAGGCAAAGTACCACACTACCCAGGCGTAACAACTTCTGAAGCTGCGTGGAAACTGAAATGAGGTGAATAATTGGAAGACCTGATGCGCGAGTTAATAGAAACGATTGATAATATGGACGCACCGACTTTTCTTGATTGGGCACCTATTATTCTATCGGTCATCGCCGTTGCTGTAGCAATATGCGTTCCAAGCATAATAGCGAAGAGGCAAAACAAGATTGCGGTTTTTGACAAGTTGTTTGCGGCGTATTCGCAGTTGCTTACCATAAGATCATTTGAACAAACCATTAAGGATTATAGGTTCTGTGGCAGTTTATTTGATATAAAAAGCCTTCGTCGAAGGTTATGCTTTGATTTTATGTCTTGCTTCGGTTATCTTCCCGATTTGAACGACTGTGAGGAGAGCGCAGAAAAGGCCGTTGCCATTCTAAGAAACGTGGAGGCACAAGCATCCAGGATTCCATTACTTATATCTTTGAATAAAAGCCAGTATGAGAATTGTAATAAACAACTGCAGGTTATCTTCGATTTGTTATTCAAAATCACTGATTGGTTTATAGCATTCGACCCAAGCAAAACCGAAGAAACCGGCAAATATGTTAAGCAGTTTGTTGATGAAACAGAAGCTTTTTTCAAAGAGTATTCTGGTATTATCGAAACAGAACTAAAACTCTGATTTTAAATGCGAAATACCAAACAAGCAGTTTTACTACAAACATTCAGAATAAAAACCATCCTATATAACGAATCTCATTTCCAAATAGGCAACAATCCTCTGTCACGATGTAAAACCTTCCAGGAATCAAGTTTTTTGTCATCAATCATTGCGCAAAACCACAAAAAACTAACGTGATTAAAAAAATGAGACCCCCAAAGTATCTGAGTATCAGTGGGTTTGGGGCTGCGTGATGAGTGGTATTATTGGATATTATATAATACTCTTACTTTTTGAAGCTTGATTCGATCCAGTAGAAACAAATAATTGATGCTTAAAAGAGCCGCGGCTTTCGGGACAGAATGATCCCTTTTAAAAAAAGCTGCGGCCTTTTTCATTTGGCCTAATCAAGATGGCTGTCAGAAGTCGCGTCAGACGCAGTTTCAGCCCCTGTGAGCCATTCTTATTTGCCTTTTATATCTCTAAAAACGATCGATCAAAACTCATGCTAGGAGGTGAAAACCATTATTAAAAAACAACATCATACGTAGTGCTTTGACCGGTATCCGCCGGTCTTTTTTATTGCCTGAAACCGAATGATCCAAAACGAATTAAAGGGGGAATTTTTATCGAAATGACTCTAGTGGATAGTATCATGGGCAGCGGTAAGACCGAAGCCATGCTGGAAACTATCCGTAAAGACAAAAAGCGCAGATTCTTTTTTGTTACACCATATCTGAGGGAGATCCTCAGGGTGATCGACAGTACCGACGGTAGACTGAAACAGCCACCGGATATCGGCTTGAGCAAACTGACCTTCCTGCATGAATTGCTGCGCAAAGGCGAGAGCGTAGCGGTCACGCACGTCCTGTTCCTAAAGGCCACTAAGGAGACCGAGCAGCTGATCCGTGATGGCGGTTATACGCTTATCATCGACGAGACGCTTGACGTCAACCAGGACTATAACGAGAGGATCAAAGCGTTTGACGATAAAACAGTCAAAAAGAGCGAGATCGATTGGTTAATAAAAGAAAAACTGAGCTCCGTTGACGATAGATTTAACCTGACGTGGAACAGTTCCGAAACGGAAGGCTTCCGCTACTCTGAGATCGTGCGCATGAGCGAAGAAGGTACTCTGCGCTGTGTTGACGGCTCATTGATCTGGGAATTTCCCGTTTCTGTCATCAAGGCATTTGAAAAAGCATACGTCCTTACTTACAACTGCAGAGGAACTGTATTTGACAGTTATCTGAAACTGCATGGGCTCGAATACGATCTGTTGTCTGCGAGGCGTACAAAGAGCGGCGCTTTTGAACTCTGTCCATACGCGGACGATCTGGATATCAGAAAAGAATTATCCAAGCGGATAAGCGTCTATGAAGGGCCGTACAACAGGATCGGGGAAAAGCATTATGACTTATCCGTTTCCGATCTTACAGGCATGTGCGCGGATGAGATAAAAGAGGTAAAAAAATGTATGAGGAATGTTAACAACGGTTTTGGCGGCGGTTCATCCGGACTCATGTTTACGACAAGCATGAAAAACGATTTTTATCACAAACTGGAACCCGGCGGATTCAAATATACCCGCAGACTGTCCAGAGCTGAACTGGCGCTGCCGGAGGATGAACAAAGAACTTTCCGTTGTTTCGTCCCTTGCAACATGCGGGCGACCAATGATTTCTCCGACAGATACAAGGCCATGTTCATACTCAATTCCTTCCTTAACCCTGTTATGAAAAAGTACTACTATGATCTGGGTGTACCTGTCGATGAAAACGTGTATGCCACGAACCTATTGATACAGTGGCTATGGAGGAGCCGGATCAGGCTCGGGGAACAGATCTTGGCTTACGTCCCATCCGCCAGGATGAGGGATCTCCTCTATGACTGGATGGGAAAGTAGCAAGACCGTACCGGTCTGCATACGAATAACAGATTTGCATGAACCTCATACAAAGCAGGAGATATTTCACCTGCTCAGGGCTTTAAAAAACACTCTTCTCTTAAAGGAATAAGGGGAACGAATCATTCTGAACCAGGAGCAAATAAATATATCTGCTTTTAATTGCTTTATGAGACTGTCAACATTTTCTGTATCCAATGATCATAAAAGAGTTATTTGGTATTCGATAGCGCTGAAGAGCGCTTTTTTTAATGCAGATAATGATCATCTATATACTTTTCCCCGATCAGATTATCTCCGCTGCAGTTCTTTTTATACCCTGGGGGACGATAAAAACACTGATGATCCTCCTATGTTTTCTTCAAGATCAGCAGTGTTTTTATCGTCCCAAGCAACACATCAAAAAACAAAAAACACCAGTTCACAGCCATAAAAACAGATAAATAAGGGTTAAAAAATACAGGAAAAGGTGGTATAATATGAATAAGAACGAAAACAATGATCAGACGAACGGACTGCTTGGGAAAAAACATCCCCTCAAGCGGCTGAAAAAGACAACTGACAAAAAGCATAAAAAACACGGTGATCCGGCTTGCCCGCAAACGAAAGGAGGAAAGCAAATGTTGGCAAGCCAGCAATATAAAAAAGTACACGGTTGTCTCTGTAACGACCACGGTATCTGGACTGTGCGCGCTCGCGTGTTCGATCCAAATACCGGTAAAACACGCACCCGCAGTAAAACCACAACATATTCTGTAGCGGGCAACAACAAACGCCGGGCACAGGAGAAGATGGCAGAGATAGTAAAACAATGGGAACGGGAGCTCAACCTGGGGATCCGGCCGGACTACAACCCCAAGTTCTCCGAATGCATTGAAGACTGGCTCGAATCGAAAAAGCTCAGTCTCAAACCCACCACTTTGCGGGGGTATGAGATGAGCGCCCACGTCCACATCATTCCCAAGCTTGGAGATATCCGTATAGCGGATCTGACCCGCGGGCATATAACGGCTTATTTCGACAGCCTTGCGGGTATGTCGGTCAATACCATGAAAAAGCACCGGGTGATCATCCGCGGCGTCCTGGAGGAAGCCGTTTGGGACGGTATAATCCCCTCCAACGTAGCTGACAGGGTAAAGCTGCCCAAGCCCCAGCCTTTTGAAGGCAAAGCCCTGACCGAAGAGGAAGTAGGCGAACTGCTCCGTAAAGCGGAAACTGTGCCTGAACCGATGCGCGCAGCTGTTACCCTGGCTGTGATCTACGGTTTACGCCGCAGCGAGATCTGCGGACTGCGCTGGCAGGACATAGATTTCGAAGCCGGTGTGATGCACATCCGCAACACGGTAACGGAGTTCGGCAGCATGATCTTGGAGGAAGAGCGAACTAAAACAAAAACCAGCCGGCGTGACATCTGGCTGGTGGACGAAACGGTATCTTATCTGCGGGAGCTGCAGAAACAGCACGTTGAAAAAGGATTTGATCTGGATAAAGTCTGCCGTCTTAAAGACGGAAGCGCGGTCAGACCCAAGTATCTCACACGCATAGTCATGGGCTTCCTGGCAGATTGCGGCATGAAAGTGCGTCTGCACGACCTGCGGCATACGGCTGCGACCATGCTGGCGCGCCGTCTCACCATCAAACAGGTGCAGAACTTCATGGGACATTCGGACATAGCCACTACGCTGAACATCTACACCCATATCGACGACGCGGACAGGATCTCGACTTCCCAGACGATGGACGGGATCATAAAAGGTCTGTACGGTTCGGAAAGGTGTTCTGAAAATGTTGTCGAGGCAACAGGCAGTAATGTCATCTCGTTCTCTTCCGCAGCGTCCAGGATAAAAGAAAAAGCGCTGAAACACTGCGGTTTCGATCACAGACCCGATACTGAGGCAGAGGGGAGTTAGATCCCCTCCCCGCCCATTTGGACTAGACATCGGCAGTTTTACGCGCATTTTCACAGGCTTACAGCACGAAGGAACGCCTGCACAGCCAGGGGTCTACGGTTGCGACGTGTCTGCACGCCTACAGGATCTTTACGTCACAGACTATGGTCAAAATCAAAAAGTGTCTGAAGCGTTCGGAAA
>JAIKVS010000249.1 GCA_024685535.1 Oscillospiraceae bacterium
GTCGATCTCGGCCAGATCTTCGTCCAGCTTGCCGGTCAGCAGCAGATGGCTAGTTTATACAGATGCCGTCCAACTCTTTCGTGAGTGCACATATTTCATCGATCATATCGCTGACAACACCGATGGCATGACGCAGCGGCAAATCGGAAGTGATATCGACCCCGGCCAGATTCGCCAGTCCAACAGGATCTAGCGTACCTCCCGCGGAGAGCATTCTTTTCCATCGATCAACGGCCGGTGCGCCTTCCCGCTGGATGTCTGACGCTGTCTGGGTGGCCAGCGTCAGACCCGCGCTGTAGGTATAGGAATAAAGTCCCACATAGTAATGCATCTGCCTCATCCAGATGAGTTCACAGCCCTCCGTCAATTCCACCGCATCTCCCCAGAAGACCTCCAGATTCTGCCGGAAGATCCCGTTTAGTACCTCTGCGTTGACGGAACCTCCCGCATCTATTCTTTTCAGCACCTCACGCTGATACCAGGCTTCCCGCAAATGAGTAACGAAGTTGTGATAATATGTATTTCCCACCAAAGTGGAGAGCACCCAACGCCTGAAGCGCTTATCGCTGTTGGTTTTCAGCAGGTACTGCCCCAAAAGCAGTTCGTTGAGGGTGGAGGGGGCCTCTACCAGATAAAGGGAGCACTCTCTGTCATAGAAAGACTGTGCCGCACTGCACAGGCGATCATGGCCTGCGTGTCCGAGTTCGTGGGCTACAGTGAAAACATCCGCCATGCGGTTGTTCCATGTCAGCAGGATAAAGGAGTTTTTTCCATAAAGAGATTCGCAGTTTCCCCCGGTATCTTTGCCTTTGTTCTTTGCAAAATCAAACCAGCGCTGATCAAACGCTTCATCGACCATTTGTGCATAGTCTTCGCCGAGAACCGAGAGCGCGCTGCGGATAAGCTTCCTGGATTCCGCAATGGTGACCCGGGGATCATAGCCGCTGTCCAGGGGCAGCTTCAAATCGGCAAAGGTCATTCTGTCCAGCCCGTGTGTTCGGGCAATCAGGCGGGCGTATTTTCGCATGGCGGGGGCCAGCAGCTCGGTGATAAGGTCGATCTGTCGGTCATACAGATCCTGACTGATATGCTGGCGAAAAAGATCCGCTTCGGTAATTGAACGAAAACCCCGCTGCTGTGCTTCTATCCGGCAACGGGTCAGAAAAGCGTTGTAGCAGGCAGCCGTTGTGTTTTCATATTGCCGCAGTTTATCGGAAAAAGCGCGAAAAGCCGCGCGGCGGACCGCCGTATCTGCCTCGAACTCGTAGTCATCCTCAAAGAGTGAATATCCCAGAGGAAACTTCCTCCCGTTCACTTCAAAGGGTTCAAATCGCATATCAACAAGCTTGCCGGTTTGATATATTTCATAAGGGGCGTCCAATACAGGAGAAAAAGCGGCCAAAGCTTTCTCTGCTTCAGGATGCAGTCTGTGGGGCTTGCTGCGGTAAATCTCCTCCAAATAATAGCGGCTGCGATCGGCTCTTTCGATAGCAGCCGCAAATACCGTGTCATCGGCGGCGCTTATTTCGTTCTCTATGAAAGAAAGCCTGCTTTGAAGTTCGGCGCGGAGAGCCGTCATTTGCGCATTGCGGTCCTGACGAAGCGTATCCGTGTAATCAACGGAGAGCGACAGCTCTGCATAGGCAGATGTATGCTGCAGCAGAATGCAGAACTGCTCGTACTGTTCCAGACAGGCAATAATGCTGTCCGGCCCGTCCAGTTTCCCTTTATACTCCATCGCTATGCTTTCGGCGAGGCGCTTCATTTTTTCCACGGTGTCCGTGTATTCTTCCTCGCTTCGGAAAAGCAGCGTCATATCCCATGTCTCGCCCACGGAAACATCTTTTCTCTCAGGTAATTCCATAGTTACCTCACACCGTAGTATAGATTCTACAGGAGCTCCAGCGTTTTCCAGTCTTCCGACTCCGAATTCAGTCCGACGGTGAAACGATACGCCCCCTTATCCGCCTGCATCTTACCATCAGCGGCTGCATGGCAAAATGCATCAGAGCCGAGTGTAAACACAATCTCTCTCTCCTCCCCGGGATCCAGCGCCAGCTTTCGGAATGCCGTTAATTCTTTTACCGGAGTCAATGCTTCTGCTGAAGGGCGGCGCATGTACAACTGTACTACCGTCTGTCCGCGGCGCGGGCCTGTATTTTTTACTTTAGCACTCACTGTGACCGGGCATGCTTCCGCGGCATTCCGGAGTTCTGCCTTTTCCGCACTGAGCACGACCCCGGAAATCGAAAAATCCGTATACCCCAGACCGTATCCGAATGGGAACAGAGGAGAATTGGGAATATCGATATAAGCCGAGACATAATACGGTATCTTTGTGTTCTCCGCCTTTGGCCGGCCTGTGTTGAAATGGTTGTAATACACCGGGACCTGTCCCAGACAGTATGGTATACTCATGGACAGCCTTCCTCCCGGCTCGGCACTCCCGGTAAGAAGATCGAGTATCCCGTTCCCGCCTTCCGTTCCCGGCATCCATACCAGCAGCACGGACCGGCTCAGTGCGCAAACCTCTCTCAGATCCAGCGGCCTGCCTGTAAAGATCACACTCACGATGTTCCTGTTGGCAAGCTGCAGCGACCTCAAAAGCTTAAGCTGATCCTCCGGCAGCGTCAATTCGCCTCTGCTTGCTCCTTCTCCGCTCATCAGGCGATGCTCCCCCAAACAAGCGACAACTGTTTCGGCAGACTCCGCGGCGGCAACCGCTTCTTTAAGCATGGGATCGTCCGAGATCTCGATCTGAGGAGGAAATGCGTCC
>JAIKVS010000041.1 GCA_024685535.1 Oscillospiraceae bacterium
GACAGCGTATAGCTGTAGCCGGTTTCGTAAAAATCTGCGTTACTGATATTCTTGCGTTCCATAGCTTACCTCCGGGAAAGTACCTTACATAAATGTTGGTACTTGTCTGTTCAGCTGGTTTTGAATACAATATATATGCTCAAAGGCCGAATGTCAATGAAGCAGATATAATTGAAACACAGACGGAGGTATTCTCATATGTCGAAGAAGATCCTTGTGCTTACCGGTAGCGCGAGAAAGGACGGCAACAGCAACCGTATGGCACGTGCTTTTGCCGATGCAGCAGCAGCGAATGGCAATGAAGTAAAGGTGATAGACACTTCCAAACTGAAGCTGAATTTCTGCCACGCATGCCAGACATGTTATAAGACTGGCAAACCGTGTTCATTCGATGATGATTTCAATACTATCGCTGACGATATCCTCGCGGCGGATGCTCTCGTATTCTCCTGTCCTGTTTACTGGTATTCCGTTCCTTCACAGATAAAGGCTGTGGTCGATAAAATGTTCAGCTTCGTGATCGGAGAGAAAGAAGAGTTTTTTGGAAAAGAATGCGCTCTGATCACCTGTTGTGAAGAAGATGATGCGGCGATCCTTGACGGCGTGCGAATACCATTTGAAAGAACTGCGGCGCTCAATAAATGGACTGTTGTCGGTGAAGTCCTGGTTCCGGGCGTGTTTTCCGTCGGAGATATCGACAGGACTGACGGCATTGCGCAGGCAGCCGCTCTTGCAGAAAAATTCTGATCATATAAGACCTGCTGTAATGCATGAAAAAAAGGCGTCTCTTCTTTTGAAGAGACGCCTTTTGATATATTTGCAGCGACGGAACCATGTCACAGGTTGAAGACTGCTTTCAGGATTCTTCTGCCGCTTCCGGTATGCATTATGTCCTGCATGAAGTTTTCTATGTTCTGCCTGCTGTATCCGTTCTCTGAGGCGTTGGCGATATAATCCGCCTCTATCAGGATCTGATGATCTGTCCCGGCAATATTACTCATGGTGTGATGGTGGCCGACCAGAAAAGCGACACGCTCTGTCTGACCCTCCGTCATCCCCGTATCGGAGAGGAATTCCCTTACCATATATTCGCCTTCCTGTTCCTGATACTTTCCGTTGGTGCTGCCGTATTTTTTCCTGCACAGCGGGCAGGCGATATCATGCGTGACAGAGGCAACTTCGAGGATATACTGGGTTTCCGCATCCAGACCCTCAAGCTCGCCGATGGTTCTGGCATATGTCCAGACACGTATGAAATGATCGATATCGTGAATGTTTCCTTCAGAGAAAGCTATCATCTTCTCCATTATCTGCGAGACAGTCATTACTTCAGCTCCTTACCTGTAATTAATGAAAATTAGACCGATCAGGCAGATGACCACACCGACCAGCTTGTTCCACGTTAGCGACTCATGATAGAGGAAGAAACCTACGAAAAGCAGCACTGACGCAAGGAAGGCGCTCTGCACTATGAACGCGGTGCTTACCTGCCATCCCGCTTTATATGCGTAGAGCCAGCCTGCTTCAAGACCTATTATAACGATGCCGAGAACGAACGGCGCCCAGTTCAGTTTTGCATATTCTTTTATAAGACTGTCATTTTGACCGATAAGGAAAAAGAGTACCGCGCTTGCCGCAGCCGCAACAAGGTATGTGACTGTTAACGAGGCAAAAGGATTCATTTCCCCGGGCACGGATTTAGCGCAGATCTGATATACAACATTTGACAGCACGACAAGTGCTATCGGCCATACATAAGCTATCATCGGTTCTACCTCCATATACTTATTCCGCGGAACTGCCCTGCAGCTTTTCCAGTGCGTATTTTAAGAAACATTCTGCAGCAGGCGACCGGTTCTCCTTTTTAGGAGCTGCAACTCCGATCTCCACATCAAATAAGGGCTGAGTCGGAAGAACTGCAATACCGGTCAGTTCCATCCCGTGACCAAGCATCGCGTTGTTCAGACTTACGCCGAGTCCTGCAGCGACCATGGCTCGCGTTGCATTAACGTCTATGGACATATACTGCGCATGAGGCTCCAGACCGTTTGCCCGGAAGGCCAGACAGTTGTCTGTTTCCTGACCGGGATATGTGTCGATATATGCGTCTGTTACGAAATCTCCGAGCGGATAGAAGCCGTCCTTAACACGTGGATGACCGGCCGGTACCCAGGCAAAGAGAGGATCTTTCTTCAGAAGAAAGAATTCATTATCATTTTCCCGTCTGCTCACGATACACAGATCTATGCTGTGAGCATCCAGCTGTGCATACAATTCACTGCTGCTTCCCTGTAAAAAGCTGATCTCTATACCGGGATGAAGCTTGGAGAAACTGGCTATTGTCTGCGCAAGCGTGTCATAGTAGGCGCTGTATGCGCTTCCGACCCGTATGATGCCGACTTCCAGACCACGGACGGCGTTGCTCCGGTCTGCATAGAGCTTCCCCAGACGGGCAAGCTCATGTATAGTGGGCATCAGAAGGCGGCACTCTTCCGTCGGGACTACACCTGCTTTGCTTCGCAGAAGCAGAGGGAATCCTGTCTCGGCCTCAAGCGATGCCATCATCCGGCTTATGCCGGAAACGGTGTATCCAAGTTTTTCGGCAGCGCCGGTAATGCTGCCGCTTTCCAGAACACACAGCAGGGCTGAACATTTTTCAGTATCCATATATCGGTTGTTCCTTGACGATTACGCAAATATTAATTGATATTGTGTCGCTTTACGCAAAGATATCATGGGATTATACTCTGTGTCAAGAAAAAGACATGGAGGGAAAATGCATGAAAAACGGCAGTCTGTCCCGCGGCTGGGCGGAACTGCTCCTTGCCGGAGTGATCACGGCACGTTCGACCAGCTATCTCTTTTCCAAACTCATACTTGCGGGAATGGGCGTGTTCAATCTGCTGGGTGTCCGCTTCATTCTTGCTTCTGTGATACTTATAGTGCTGTTTTTCAAACGGCTGAGGCACATCAACCGAAGGAGCTTCATTGCCGGCGTGATAATGGGATGCATGTTTTTCCTTGTTATGGCGGCGGAACTGAGCGGGCTGAAGCGCACTTCCTCGGGGAATGCTTCCTTTCTTGTAAATACGGCCATAGTGCTGGTGCCGCTTCTCCAGGCCGTGCTGAAGCACTGCTTGCCGAGGAGAAATGTTATCCTTTCCTGTATACTGAGCCTTGCCGGCGTAGCCTGCCTAAAACTGGGGAGCGGAGTGAATATCGGCACCGGAGAGATCTTCTGCCTGCTGGCGGCGTTCCTTTACGCCTGCACGATCATAATGACTGATCGGCTTGCGCATGGAGGTATTGATACGCTCGCAGCCGGGATCATACAGGTATGTGTTATCGGGGTGCTCAGCCTGACATCGGGAATTATCTTTGAAGAACCCAGACTCCCGTCGGGGACGCTGGAATGGTCGGCTATTATCATGCTGGCTGTTGTCTGCACAGGTTTCGGCTTTACTCTGCAGCCGGTGGCTCAGAGCAGAACCACAGCCGAAAGGGCTGGTATGTTCTGCGCGTTGAATCCTTTGGTGGCAACTGCGCTTGGTATAGTTTTTCTGCACGAACAATTCACGGTTCAGAGCGCCATAGGAGGTGCTTTCATTTTGGCCGGGATACTCATTGCCGAGCTGCCTGAAACGAAGGACAGGAAGAAAGAGATCACTGCATAAAAGCAGACTTTCTCAGGCCATTCCGTGCAGAAAAACAATGCACCTGGATGCGGGATATGCTATAATATTATTATGCAGTAACGGAACACCTGTCAGCAGAGAAAAGGAGTATATCATGGAAAAGTTCATACCGTATGAGAAGCTCTCCAAGAAGAAAAAACGGGAGCAGGATTCCCGGCAGCGGACCATCTGGACGATCTCTCCCGTGACACGCATGCCGGAGAATCCCAAAGCATATAAGAGAAAGAAAACACAGGATCGGTACAATGATACAGATCCTGTGTTTTTGTATATATTAACGCAAAACCGGTGCTGGCGGTAAATAGTTTTTTGGCTTTTTACCCTAAATCGTTGACGCTGAAATGCTTAAAGGGTATATTTATCAGTAGACATTAACACTTGGGAAGGGGGCCTGTTTTTATGTATGAGACCCTGCTGTCTCCAATGAAGATAGGCAGTATGACAGTTAAGAACCGCACCGTTATGACGGCTGCGGAGTTCTCTCTCGGCCGGACGGACGGCAAGCCTACGGAGAGGCTTATGGATTATTATGAGGAGCGCGCCAAAGGCGGCGTCGGTATGATAATCCCCGGCATCTGCCGCGTGAACGACATGGGCGGCGCATCCACCTTTACCCAGCTTGCAATGAGCCATGATTACCATATCGAACCCATGAGGGGGTTCGCCGAAAGGCTGCACCGTCACGGGACAAAGCTCTGCATCCAGCTGCACCATCCCGGCAGGCAGGGCATGGCCAGCGCCATCAACTCTCTTCCGCTGGTTATTCCCGTTGCAGACCGTTGGCCCGGGGTGATGGATAAGATTTTTAAGTGCACACCTGTTCTTCTCGGGTTGGAGGAGAAAGGCATATGCTTCTCTGTGCAGGCGCCTTCCAAAGTGGAGCCTGCAAAGCACGGCGCCACGAGGATGCATGCCATGTCGAAGCATGAGATCCGTGCGCTTATCCGTGACTTCATCGATGCCGCAGAACGGTGTCAAAAGGCCGGGGTCGACTGTGTTGAGCTCCATGCAGGCCACGGATACATTATCCAGCAGTTCCTCTCCCAGCATACCAACCGCCGTAACGACGAATATGGCGGCAGCTTCGATAACCGCATGCGCTTTATAACAGAGATCATACAGGGCATCCGCGAGCGGTGCGGAAGGGATTATCCGCTCACCGTGCGCCTGACTGCGGATGAAATGTACAATAGAGTAGGACGTGCGGGTACGGGTTATGATATAGAGACAGGCAAACTGATTGCAAAGAGACTCGAAGCGCTTACCGTAGACGCCATCAATGTGACGTCTGCATGCTATGATGCCTATAACTACTGGCTGGAACCCACATCCTTCGAGCCCGGTTGGAGAAAATATCTTGCTCGGGAGATCAAAAGCGTGGTTTCCATCCCGGTAATAGCCGCCAATGTGATCCGTACGCCTGAGCAGGCGGAGAAGCAGCTGCTCGAGGGAGATCAGGACTTCGTGGCCTCTGCCCGCACCTTCATCTGCGATCCGCACTGGGTGGAAAAGGCAGCGTCCGGCCACCCGGAGGACATCCGCCGCTGCATAGGATGCCTCAACTGCATCCGCTCATTCATGACGAACGCGGGCGTTGGCAAGCCGGGCGAGTGCGCGCTGAACATGAGCATCGCGCATGAAAAAGAATATTTCAACATGCCGAAGGACGGCGAAGGCAGGAAGATGATAGTCGTCGGCGCAGGGCCGGCAGGTCTTACCGCCGCCCAGACCCTTGCCATGAGGGGCTTCGACGTGACGCTGTATGAAAAGGAGAAAAAGCCCGGAGGGCAGGTGATAACAGCTGCGGCATGCAATTTGAAGGATAAGCTGTACTGGTGCATCGAGGACCTTATGACGGCTGCCTGCAAGGCCGGTGCTAAGATAGAGCTTGGCAGGGAACTGACCGCAAAGGAGATAGCTGAGATGGATCCCTGGGGCGTTGTGATAGCCACTGGAGGCGAGCCGATCATCCCGCGCTCGATACAGGGAATCGGCAGGGAGAATGTGTTCACGGCGCCGCAGATCATCCACCGTGAAAAGGTACTCAGCAATTCAAGTGTTGTGGTTGCAGGCTCCGGAATGACTGGTCTTGAAACGGCAGAGATCCTCAATGAGACCGGCAACCATGTCACAGTGATAGAGATGGCGGACGAGATCGCCCCGGGGACATGGTTCCAGCTGGTGGATGACGAGATGGAGCGCCTTTCCGGAACCGGCACGAAGTTCGAGACCGGTTCGAAACTCATATCCGTGGGCGATGACGGCGTGATCACTGAGGACGTGAGGACAGGGAAGAGAAGATATATCCAGACGGATTACCTCGTCCTGTCCCTTGGTGTCCGTCCGGCTGGAAAACTCGCACGCGAACTTGACGAGATGAGCTTAAGGCGTATATGGCGCGTGGGCGATGCCATGAAGAGCGGCACCATAGCAGATGCCTGCCACAGCGCGTATGATACCGTGATGTCTATCCGCTGAAACGGATAATTATATACAAGGAGCGTGACACATAAATGATCAGCAACAAAAACATAGTCGTCACCGGTGCCTCAAGCGGTATCGGAAAATCTATACTCACAGAGCTCGTGGCGCAGGAGGGGAACCGCATAATCGCAGCGGCACGCGGTGCGGATAAGATAAGCGGCTATGGTGAAAACGTGATCCCGTTTTCATGCGATCTGAGCACAAAGGAAGGCGTGGATGCTCTGTTTGCAAAGGCAGAGGAGGTATTCGACAAAATAGATATCTTCTTCTGCAATGCCGGCGCCCCGTACTACGAGCGCTTCGACTATGAGGACTGGGATCGTATCGAGAGGATATTCGATCTCAACACTGTTTCGCATATCTATACCTATTCCAAGTATCTGAACCATCTGAACGGCCGTAACGGCAGACTTGTGTATACGATCTCCGCCATGGGAGAGATGGCTATTCCGGGCTATGCCCTTTACGCCGCAACGAAGTTCGCAATGAAGGGCTTCCAGCAGGCGATCCGGGATGAAACTCCGGAGAACCTTAAGATCTCCTGCATATACCCCGTTTCAACGAAGACCAACTTCTTCAATGTTGGCGGTGGCGGACGCAGGATGGAGCCTCCTTTCCCGGTACAGGCTCCGGAAAAAGTCGCCAAGGCGGTCGTAAAAGGAGTAGATAAGCTCAAGGAGCACATCTACCCATGCGCGGTCTATCTGCCGAGCAAATATCTGATGAGCATCGTCCCGCCCGTAAAGAAGCTTTACATCAAGGCTCAGAAGGGAAAGCTGCGCCGCTTTGTAAAGCGGGTCAAAGCCGAAGAGGAAGGCATAATAGAAGATATCAGGCTCAAAAAAACATTGAAATAAGGAGACACTGACATGGCCAATATTCATGACATTTCACGCAACGCCTTCATGCTGCGCGGTCCCCTTGCAAAAAAAGGATATGACTGGTGGTGGCATTCCCTCACAGCGGAGAATGCTGAGACAGGCGAGAAGAAACCTTTCTATATAGAATTCTTCGCTTGCAATCCTGCGCGTGCGGCGGACGAGCCGGTCATTGTCTGGAACGACCCCGAAAAGCAGGCGAAAGGAATACTGCCCTCGTATGTTATGGTGAATGTAGGCTTCTGGGGAGCCGATCACGGTCAGCTGCACAATTTCTATGCCTGGAAGGACGTGAGCCTTCATCCTGATGCACCATATGCGATCTCCTGTGGTGGATGCACCTGCTCCGAGACGCACACGGAGGGCACGGTTGCAGTCACAGCTGAGCAGCGCGACGCGCATCCGGAGTGGATGTGCGATGCGGGAACGATGAGCTGGAAACTTGATATCGACAAGCAGATCGCTTTCCATGTGGGCTACGGAGCCGGCAAATTCTTCCGCGATATAAACGCCTTTGAGATGTTCTGGCATGCCGAGGGCATGAAGAGCAGATACAGCGGCGAGATCATCCTCAATGGTGTGAAGTATCTTGTAAAACCAGAGACCTGCAACGGCTATGCCGACAAGAACTGGGGCGGCGACTTCACCTCCCCTTGGGTCTGGCTCTCAAGCAACGAACTGCGCAGTAAAATCACAGGGAAAAAGCTTGAGAATTCAGTATTCAACATAGGCGGCGGGCGTCCGAAGGTCGGTCCGGTTGCCCTCGACAGGAAGCTGCTGGGCGAGTTCTACTACGAGGGAAAGGACTATGAGTTCAACTTCTCCAAATTCTGGACTCTTTCCGGTACGAAGTTCGACTGCGAGGAGACGGCGGACAGGATCCACTGGCACGTGGTGCAGACCACGGCTACTGCCAGGCTGGACACTGAGATCTGGTGCAATAAGTCCGACATGCTGAACATAAACTACGAAGCGCCTACAGGTCTCAAGCGCCACAACAGGCTCTGGAACGGCGGAAACGGCTGGGGCGTGCTCAAGCTCTATAAACGCGGACCCGGCGGGAAAGAGATCCTGATAGACGAGGTTGAGGCGACCGGCATAGGCTGTGAATACGGCGAATACGATAAATGAACTCTTTTGCAGGGAAAATACTCCATGTTGACCTGGGTTCCGGAAAAACTGCGATCCTCAGCGTGCCTGAAGAGGTCTATCAGGCTGTGCTTTCCGGCAAAGGGCTCGAGGCATGGTATCTTTATAATCATATCCCTGCGGGGGCTGACCCTCTTGGCCCGGACAATATCCTCGCTTTTGCCTGCGGCGCTCTTTGCGGCACAGGCGCGTTTCTCACGGGCAGATGGACTGTCGCATGCAAGAGTCCTCTGACTGGCGGCTGGGGAGATGCAAACTGCGGGGGACTCTTCGCACCTGCTGTAAAACAGTGTGGTTTTGATGCCATATTCTTTTCCGGAATTGCGGAAAAGCCGGTCTATCTTTTCTGCGACGGAAAGACCGTTGAACTGAGGGATGCCTCAAAATACTGGGGCATGGATGCAGTGGAGACAGAGAAGGTACTTCATGAAGATCTTGACCCCTTATGCAGGAAAAAGCCATGCATTGCCTGCATAGGTCCTGCAGGAGAAAAGCTTTCGCTCATAGCAGGAATTAGCAATGAGGGCGGACGCATGGCTGCGCGCAGCGGTGTCGGTGCCGTTATGGGAAGCAAAAGACTGAAGGCGGTTGTTCTCGCAGGAGCGCTCCCGATGCGCTGCGCCGATCCGGACAAGGTGAAGACCATTTCAAAGGAGCTCGGCCGCAAGCTGCTGAAGATGACTCTCCCAAGCGGACTCGGAGTATTCATTGGCTTCGGAGGGCGCATGATGGGCCACCTGCCCTATATGCCGATGGACGGCTCACTTACTGCTTATATGTTCCGCGAATGGGGCACACCCGCGAACACTCCTCTGGCAATCACCAGCGGTGACGGGCCGCTGAAGAACTGGGCCGGAACGCCGCAGGATGTTCGCAGGATGGATGTGGCTTATAACCCGGAGCATATCAATAAGATAGAGACAGCTAAGTATCATTGTTATTCATGCCCTCTCGGATGCGGCGGAAAACTGAATATAAGAGGGCGGAAATATGTTGAGTTTGATGAGACACATAAGCCGGAGTATGAGACCATAGAGGCTTTCGGCCCGTTGCTCATGAACTGGAGCCTTGACTCGATATTTCAGCTCAACGAACTGCTGAACCGCGCCGGTATGGACAGCATATCCGCCGGTAACACCGTGGCGTGGGCGATAGAGTGCTTTGAAAACGGCATCCTTACGAAGGAACAGACCGACGGGCTTGAATTGAAATGGGGCAATACTGAAGCCATTCTTAAGCTCGTGGAAAAGATGATTGACCGCGAAGGTTTTGGCGATGCCGTAGCGGACGGCGTGAAGCGTGCTTCAGAACTCTTCGGCGGCAGGGAATACGCCATGCACATAGGCGGGCAGGAACCCGGAATGCACGATGCGCGGAATGACCCGCAGCTGGGCGTGCACTTTGTGGCAGAGCCTGCTCCCGGTAAGCACACCGTCGGCATGGGCATCGAATACGGAGCCATGAGCCTGAGCGATATCTGCTCCTGGGCACCGCCAGCGAAACTGCATCCGAAGAAGGACGACCTTGAGGATACTGAGACGCTTGCCTGGATCACCAAAGCCAATGCCTGCTATACTATGCTCACTGACGGTGCCGGCGGATGCTATTACGGCCAGATGATGGGCGTGCATATGTGGAAGCTCGTGGAGTATCTGAACGCCGCCGAGGGCTGGGATTATGACGGCGACCATTATATGGAGATAGGCGAGCGGATCCAGACACTGCGGCAGCTTTTCAACATAAAGCAGGGGATCGACCCGGCCTCGGTTAAGCTCCCGAAGCGTATGCTCGGCGAGCCTCCGCTTCCTTCAGGCCCGCTGAAGGGAGTTACGCTCGATAAGAACCGCGCTCAGGTCTCGTCCCATTGGAGAGCCTTTGGCTGGGACGGCAAAACAGGAGTGCCTCTTGACGAAACGATTGAGCGCCTCGGTATCAACAGGCTTACGGAGGTTGATGCAGTATGAGAAGGATACCGGTATTCGATTATCTGAATTGTGTCAGCTGCAGTATATGTGCGCAGGCTTGCCCTGTATCGGCGCTCGGAATGAAGAAGGAGGGGAAAAGCGGCAAATACCGCAATGTTTTCCCTGAACTCGTAAATGACAGATGCATCGGCTGCAGTTCATGCTTAAGGGCGTGCCCGATGGACGTTATTATTATGAAAGAGGTGGACGGGGATTAAGATCAAAGTCTTCCCTCCCCACGGTTGTGACCGGAGCAGACTGGACGATCGGGGCTGGATGGAGATAGAGGATGAAAGTTCTGTCAGAGACGTGCTCAGAACAATAAAATGCAGCCCGCTCAAGGCGAAGCTGCTGCTTGTCAGTGTGAATGGCGAACGCGCGGATCTTGAAAAGAAACTTCAGGACGGAGACGTGGTGGGTTTCTTTTATCTTATCTCCGGCGGCTGAAAAAAGCTTTCTTAACTATTTACATATCGGATTATTTATATTAAAATAGAATTTATGAAATATATTATAAAAAAGGAGACTCCTATGGAATATCTTAAGATCAAAGGCATAGACAGAGATTGCAGCCGCTTTATCATCGGCACCATGACCATCAAGGATCCTGACGGTCCTGAATCCGAATTTAAAAAACTCGATGATGCATGGGAACAGGGCGTCAATGTCATAGACGCTGCCCACAGCTATGGTGCACCTAGAGTTGGCTCTACTGAGATCGCCCTCGGCAAATGGGTCAAGAGCAGAGGCCTCAAGAGAGAGGAATACACTATCACCACCAAGTGCGGCCATCCCCGCTATTTCGATTTCAACCCCTTCCTCTCCAGAAATGCAGTACACTCTTATGACATGGAGTCAGAGCTGAACGACTCACTCTGCAAATGGCATACCGACTATGTCGATGTTCTTTACCTCCACAGAGATGACCCCAATACCTCCGTTGCTGAGATCATTGAGACCTTCAACAGATTCAAGAAGGAAGGCAAGGTCAGAGTTTTCGGCGCTGCCAACTGGGAGTTCGACCGCATAAAAGAGGCCAATGACTATGCGGAAGCCCATGGACTTCAGGGCTTCCGCATCGTTGAGGAGCATTACTCCGTAGCAGCCATGTATGCCGATCCCTTCGGTCAGGGCAGCGGTACTGTTTCCGGACCGAAATATGCTGAGATGAGAAAATACCTCAAAGAGAAGGGTATCATCTGCGCTTCCTATTCTGCCCTTTCCGGCGGTTTCTGCACCGGCAGGATCACCCGCGAAGGATTCGCTGCGAATCCCGACAGCGTCCCGGAAGGAACAAGAAAAGCCTACTGCCACCCCGATAACTTCACCAGAGTGGAGCGTGCAGGTGAACTGGCAAAGGCAAAAGGACTCACCATCCCGCAGGTGTGCATGGCCTACACAATGTGCGGAGACTTCGAAGTAATGCCCATCATCGGTGCAAACAACCACGATGAACTCATGTCCACTCTCTCCACGCTCGATATAAAGCTCACCAGAGCCGAGTGCGACTGGATCGACCTCACCTCCGACGAGAGACCTTTCTGAGTTTTCCCTTAAAAGGATCAAAAAGCCGCCCGAAAGGGCGGCTTTTTTCTGCGTTATTTAGCTGTACATTTTTCCGATTACCCAATAGGCGAATCTGTACGGCAGAAACCTGAAAAGGAAAACGAAGAGCCTGAATTTGGCCCCGGCAGTATACAGCGGCTTGGGATTCTTCACGGTTGCAGCCTTAACTATCACTGAGGCAACATACTCCGGAGTCATCCCGCCGCGCTCATCCTTTTCCATGGCTGCGACTGCAGAGGCGTTATGTGTATATACGCCGTTGCCGGAATCATCCTTTATCCTCGCGTCGGTAAAGCCGGTTTTCGTGTCTCCGGGCATAACGGCGCATACCTGGATCCCGAAGTTCTTCACCTCGTTGCGCAGTGCGAGCGCCATTGCGCTCACAGCAGCCTTGGTGCTGGAATAAAAGGACTGATAGGGGATGGACATGACAGCCGCGACTGAGCTTGTGCAGACTATCCTGCCGGAACCCTGCCTGCGCATGTGGGGAAGCACAGCCTTTGCACAGTATACCTGACCGTAATAGTTGACCTCCATCTGCAGCTTCATGTCTTCTGCGGAGGTGAATTCAACGGGGCCGGATATACCCATTCCTGCGTTGTTGATAAGTATATCTATCCGGCCTTCCTTCTCGGCCACGGAATCAACGGCAGCCTTAACAGCGGCCTCATCGGTTATCTCTACGGCTACGGGCTTCACGCCCTCCGCTGAGGTCCCTCTTCTTGAGAAACCGTATACGGTGCAGCCTGCTTCGAGCAGCTGCTTCGATACGGCAAGACCGATACCGGAACTTGCTCCGGTAACAATTGCCACCTTGCTCATTTAAGGAATCCCTCTTCTCTCATAAGTTTTGCAAGGGAGGAAACAGCCTTCTCAAGCTGATCCGTGCTGTGGGTGGATGAAATGGTGAAGCGGAGTCTGCTTTCGCCCATCGGCACTGCCGGATACATTGCCGGCGGCACGAATACGCCCTCGTCAAGGAGCTCGGTGGATAGGCGGGCGGCGTCCTCGTCTGTGCCTATCATTATCGGAACTACTGCGCTCTCGCCCGCGAGGCAGGTGTTCATCCCTTCCTCTTTGCAGCGCGAGACAAAATAGCGGATGTTCTCGTGGAGTTTTGTCGCGGCGCTGTTGTCGCGGCGGATGATCTCTATCGCCTTCATGCAGGCAGCGGCCAGCGGGGGAGATATACCGGCGGAGAATACGAATCCGTCCATCATGTAGCGCAGGTATTCCACGATTTCCTTATCAGCGGCAATGTAGCCGCCGCAGGTGCCGAGAGCCTTTGACATGGTGCCGTATTTAATGTCTATGTCGTGCGGTTCTAGATGGAAGTAGTCGTCGCAGCCGCCCGCATGGTCACCGATCACACCGCCTGAGTGTGCCTCATCAACCATGAGGAAGCAGTTGTATGCCTTCTTCAGGCGAACGAACTCAGGGATAGGTGCTATGTCTCCGTCCATGCTGTATACGCCCTCTACCACTATAAGGACCTTGTTGTATTTGTCCTTCACTCTTTCGAGGATGCTCTCAAGAGCAGCAAGGTCGTTATGCGGGAATGCTTTGCTCTCTGCTTTGGAGAGCGCCACGCCGTCCGCTATGGAGTTATGTGACAGAGCGTCATATACGATGAAATCGCCTGCTCTCATGAAACTGCTGATGAAGGTGAGATTTGTAGCCCAGCCGCCGGTGCATACTATGGCGTCCTCAGTGTGCTTCCAGTCGGCGATGGCTTTCTCCAGCTGCTGATAAAGCGTCTTTTCACCGGCAAGCGTCCTGCTGCCGCTGGCGGAGGTGCCGTATTTCTTTATCGCGTCTATTGCGGCCTGCATGGTCTCCGGATGGCCTGACATGCCGAGATAGTTATATGAACCCAGATTGATAACTTCTTTTCCGCGCACTATGCTCGTGTCGCGTATAAGGCTGTCGTGCGGAACGAAATAGGGATTGAAACTCTCGTCCGGAAGCGTCTCCTCCATACGCTTCTTCAGCGCTTTATATTCCTCGCTGTCGGCAAAGTCGGTTATGCGGCGATACTCAATATGCTCGTCCGCGGTGCTTTCCTCGACTGCGGCGGAGATGCCGTTCACCTTGTTATAAACAAGCTTTGAGATATCTTCTATAGTCGAGAGACCTTCGATGTCCGAATCATTGAGGACGATTCCGAAGCTGTCCTCTATCTCGGTTATGGCGCTGTATACGGCAAGGCTGTCAAGTCCGAGCCCTGTTGAGAAGTTGACGTCGTCTTCGAACTGTTCCGGGTCGAGCTGCAGCTCTTCTGCAAAGATAAGATGGATCTTGTTCAGAATATCTTCGTACATGCGTCTTTCTGCCGCCTGCTGCCAGGAGCGGCTGCCTTTCATAGATTTATGTGGGCATTATAGCATTGTCAGGAAGAAACTTCAAATATTTTAAACAAAAAATGTGAAGTTTATAACAAAGATAAAAAACCCGGCTCACGAGAGCCGGGTCATTGTGTGATATATACTTAAAATCAGTTCACACTGAAAAGAATGTCGCCGTATGAAGGGTATGGCCAGGCGTACTTTGCGGTGATCTGTTCCATCTCATCTGAGATCGAGCGCAGAGTGCTCATATCGGCGAGCAGTCTGTCTCTTGTGAAAACCGACAGCTCTGTTTTGTCAGTGATGGATTCGGCACCGGCAATGTCGTTCTCAAGGATCAGGGCGGCAGCGGCGGCAGCGGAGAGCAGATCGCAGAGCCTGCTTACTGTCTGCTGCTCATAGCTTACGTTGGCTGTATTGCAGAAGGCAGCCTTATCTGCACCCGAGCGGGCTATGGAAGCTGAGAAAGAGCTCACTGCAGGAAGGATATCCTTCCGTATCATGCTCAGGAGCGTTGATGCCTCTATGCGCACTACCTTATTGTACAGATCGAGCTTCATATCGTAGCGCGCGGCCATTTCCTCCCGTGTAAACACCTTGTGCTTCTCAAAGAGCTCAACATTCTTTTCATCGAGATATGCGTGAACTGCGTCGGGAGTGGTTCGGAGATTTGAAAGTCCGCGTTTCGCAGCCTCTGCGACCCATTCGCTGTCATAGCCGTTGCCGTTGAAAATGATGCGTTTGTGTTTCTTTATAACATCGCGGATAAGGGAATGGAGAGCGGCTTCGGAATCTTCTGCGGCTTCGAGAATATCAGCATACTGTCTGAGCGATTCCGCAACAGCTGTGTTCAGCACCACGTTTGCTCCTGAAATAGAAGCTGATGAGCCCGGCATACGGAATTCGAACTTGTTTCCGGTAAACGCAAACGGCGAGGTGCGGTTGCGGTCGGTGGTGTCTTTGGGAAATTTCGGAAGCACGTGCACACCTACACGCATCTGCTCCTTCTCTCTGCCGCTGTAAAGCTCATCATTCTCTATGGCGGTAAGGATGGTGTTGAGTTCGTCACCGATATAAATGGATACTATAGCGGGAGGAGCTTCAAGTGCTCCGAGACGGTGGTCGTTGGAGGCGGACGCTACTGAAAGCCTGAGCATCTCCTGATAATCATCCACGGCCTGTATCACAGCGCAGAGGAAAAGCAGGAACTGGGCGTTCTCGCTTGGGGTATCGCCCGGCTCAAGAAGATTCGCTCCCGCATCGGTCATCAGAGACCAGTTGTTGTGCTTGCCGCTTCCGTTAACGCCCTCGAAGGGTTTTTCGTGCAGCAGGCATACCATGCCGTGCTTCTTGGCGATCTTCTGTATCAGCTCCATAATAAGCTGGTTGTGGTCGGCAGCGATGTTCACGGTGGAATAAACGGCTGCAAGCTCGTGCTGGCCGGGGGCAGCCTCGTTGTGCTCTGTCTTGGCGGGAACCCCGAGCTTCCAGAGTTCGCTGTCGAGCTCCTTCATGAATGCGGCGACGCGCGGCTTGATAGTGCCGAAGTAGTGATCGGAGAGTTCCTGCGCCTTGGGCGGATTGCAGCCCACAAGCGTGCGGCCTGTGTAAATGAGGTCTCTTCTGCGGCTGTATACCTCTCTGTCTATCAGGAAATACTCCTGCTCTGCGCCGGCAGTTGCCTTTACGGAGCTTACTGTGTCGTTTCCGAATATCTTCAGTATGCGAATACACTGTTTGTTCAAGGCTTCCATCGAGCGAAGCAGAGGCGTCTTCTTGTCAAGAGCATGGCCGCCGTATGAGCAGAAGGCGGTTGGTATGTAAAGAACATCATCCTTGATGAAAGCATATGAAGTCGGGTCCCATGCCGTGTAGCCTCTGGCCTCGAATGTGGCTCTCAGCCCGCCGCTCGGGAAACTGGATGCATCCGGCTCGCCCTGAATGAGCTCCTTCCCTGAAAACTCCATTATTGCCTTGCCGCCGCTTACAGGGGTTATAAAACTGTCGTGCTTTTCTGCGGTGATCCCGGTCATTGGCTGGAACCAGTGAGTGAAATGAGTGGCGCCTTTTTCCACTGCCCAGTTTTTCATGGCATCCGCAACGATGGCGGCGCTCTCATGGCTGAGCCTTTTACCCTCGCTCATTGCCAGAAGGACCTTCTGGAAAACATCCTCAGGCAGGCGCTCCTTCATCACTGATTCATTGAATACCATCGTACCGAAAAGTTCAGCGGCGCAGTTCATTTGTATTCCTCCGCATTTGGAATGATTTTGTATTATATCATACAGATGGAGATTTGGAAGTAAAAAATGACCGCGGCTTTGTGCTGCGGTCATTTTTTGTTCAGATTTCCTCAGCGGGAAGGGCATTTCCCTCATTTTCTGATTGCCATTCCTGCTCTACCCTGGCTCTGAGTTTCTTCTTGGAACTGATATACACTGCAAGACTCATCAGGAAGCCCAGCACCCATGCCGAGACCAGCGAGATAAAGATCGCCTCGGCGCGTCCGTTCGGGAATTCCTCGTTGGCAGTAAATCTTGCCAGAATATACGCCACCGGCACTCTCATGATAACGTTGGTGAGTATGCTGATCCACATGGGCGTCTTGGTATCGCCTATGCCGCGCAGATATCCCTGTATGGTCTGTGTCATACCCATAACGATGTAACCTGCTGCGAGTATCCTCAGCATTTTTGCGGTATAGTCTATCAGCTGCTGTGTGTCAGTGAATATGTTTGCGAGCGGACGGCCCATCAGCAGTGTTATGGAGGTAAGGATAACCGAAGTGGCGAGCGAAAGCAGAATGCCCTGCCTTGAACCGCTCTCAAGGCGGTCAAGCTTCCTCGCTCCGTAATTCTGACCGGTATAGGTTGTCATGGCGTTCCCGTAAGAGAAGTTCGGAAGCATGGCAAACCCGTCTATCCTCATAACAACTATGCTTGTTGCAATGACCAGGGGACCCATGCTGTTTGTAAGCGACTGGACGAGCAGGGAAGACAGGGAGAATATCCCCTGGGTTATTCCGCTCGGCAGACCGAGAGAAAGGATCCTCATGGAAAGTGAGCGGTCGAGCTTAAGTTCATTGCGGCTTACAGAGAAGATCTCCTTCATCCTGAAGAGCTTTATCGCACATGCAATGGCGGATACGCACTGGGCTATTATCGTGGCCAGAGCCACGCCGAAAACGCCGAGGCCGAGTCCTGCGACGAACCAGATGTCCAGAACGATGTTGATACCGGTAGCGAGGAGAAGGAAAAGAAGGGCGGAAACGCTGTCGCCCAGACCTCGCATTATGCCGGCGAGGATGTTGTAGAAGATATTGCCCGTGACGCCTATGAATATCACTGTGAGATAAGCTCTGCACCAGTTATATATGTTGCCCTCGGGCGTATTCATCACCTGCAGAATGTCCTTGCCGAAGAAGACAGGGGTCCTGACGATCAGCAGGCCAAGACCTGTGGTTATAACGCATGCGGCTATGGTAAGCGTTATGCAGTTTCCTATCACTCTGGAAAGACCTTCGCGGTCCTTCGCACCGAAGCGCTGTGATACCAGTATTCCCGCGCCGGTCGCCACACCTATGAAAAGAATGAATATCATCATAACGACCGGTCCTGCCGCACCGACGGCTGAGAGCGCATCGTCACCGACATATTTTCCGACTACTATTGTGTCGACAGTGTTATAAAGCTGCTGGGCGATATTTCCTATCAGAAGGGGAATGGTCAGCTCCAGAATGCGCTGCCACGGTTTTCCGACGGTAACATCTCTTGCTGAAAAAAGACTCTTAATACTCATAAATACTTCCTTGTTTCAATGCTTTCACAATTATGACAGATATTATCACAACTACAATATTATCTGACTTTATTATAACATAAATATTTATCTGTTTCAACAAAAATATACCGTCCTGTTTGTTGAAAAATAACAAACAGATCGAGCGGTACGATATATTTCCGGATGACGCAGCGTGTTATATTGACACGAAGCCGCAGCCCGGCATATAATCTGCAAAACACTGTCCGCTGCAGGCTGCTGCGGCCCCTGGAGGAAATTGGTATGCAGCTGTTTGTTAAAAGATTCAATGAGCTCTCACTCGAAGAACTTTATGATATACTTCAGCTGAGGGCATCTGTGTTCGTGGTGGAGCAGAATTGCCCTTATCTGGATCCAGACGGTCTGGATAAAAAGGCGCTGCACCTTTTTATTAAGGATGACAGCGGCATTAAGGCCTGTCTCAGAGTAATGGACAGAGGGGCCGAGAGCGAATATGTTTCGATAGGCCGTGTAGTCGCCGCGGACCGCAGGAAGGGATACGGCACAAAGATCCTGACTGAGGGCATTAAAGCAGCCCGGGAGTATTTCTCTGCGGACTGCATCTATCTTGAAGCACAGACATATGCGAAAGGGCTTTATACAAAGCTTGGCTTCCGTGAGATATCCGGAGAGTTCCTGCTCGACGGCATTCCGCATGTGAAGATGCTTTATGAAGCGGATGAATAAAGATGAAAGAAGAAGGAGCGCTCGCGCTCCTTCTTCTTTATGTCACATGATGCTTGAAATTTCCTATTGTGTGCACGCCCTCCTGAATGGAGATGAAGGCGTTTGGGTCTATTGCGCGTACGGCATGCTGCAGTGTTTCTATCTCATACTTGCTCAGGCATACGCACAGCACTCTCACATCGTCCCCTGTATAGGCTCCCTTGCCTTCCCAGAAGGTAACGCCGCGTTCGGTGGCGTTCATTATGGCTTCAGGGATCTCATGTCCTTTCATCTTTGTCATTATCAGCGCCTGAGCGGTGATGTTCTGCTGATGGACCTTGTCTATGAATACGGAAGTGAGTACTGAGAAGATCGCGGAATATATAACGGCTGTCCTGTCAAAGAGCGCGAGGCAGAGCAGATATAGGCAGATATTGAATATGATCCCCGACTTGCCCACGGTTATTCCCTTCTGCTTGGAGAGGAACATCCATAGAGTATCCATGCCTCCGCTTGAACCCCCGCATGTCATCATAAGGCCTACGGCAAGCCCGTTGAGGATGCCTGCTATCAGGCAGGTGGTGAGCATATCATCGAGGATGGGTTTTGCCGGCACAGGGATCACAGTCATGAGGAGCGACTGGGCTACCGTGCACAGCACAAGCTTGAATACGAATATTTTCCCCATCGAACGCCATGCCAGTATAAGAAGAGGGATGTTGGCTATCAGATAGAGTATTCCTGCAAGATCAATGTTTGCAAACTGTATACCGAGCTTTGTCGCAAGAAGCGTTCGTATCACCTGGCACAGACCCAGCAGGCCGCCGTTGTACATCCCGTTCGGAGCAATGAATATATTGGTCGTGAATGCTGCGAGTGCGGAGGAAAACACAAGTACTAATACCTGCAGCCATGAAGTATGATATGCTTTGTTGAGCATGGGGGCCTTCTCCTTGTTGAACGATTCCTTTGAATTATAATGATTGGGCACTGAATGTCAAGATATATCATCACTTGAAGATACAGCTTCAATATGTTATTGTTTCATATACGGCCCCGGTTCATCCGCAATTGCTGTATCCCGTCCGGTGCCGGACTGACAGATGCTGAAAGGGACCCGGACGCAGCTCCGGCATGTATCTCTATGAATATTTACCTTGCATTTTCGCTTTTTTCACTGATCATTCTGCTGTACTGGGTGATCGCCGAGATGTTCACCATTCTCTTCAGATTCACCGGCCTTCCGGATGAGAGAGCGCGCTTTCAGGTGGTCTCGCTGCTCACGGGCTGCGGCTTCACCACCCGCGAGAGCGAGATGATCCTCTCTTCAAAAGCAAGAAGAAGGCTTGCCCGCGTTACCATGCTTTTCGGATATGTTTTCAATATCACCATCGTTACGGCTTTCATCAACATTTTCCTCTCTCTCAAGGAAAGCCAGGCAGGCAGATATTTCACCGGTATACTGATCCCGCTTGCCGCTGCCGCTGTAATACTTATCTTCATCCGCGTACCGGGGATCAAGGCCTGGGGCGACAGAGTCCTTGAGCATTTGGCCAGGAAGCTGCTGAGGCAGGATTCCGCAAATACTGTGCTTCTCATAGATTATATCGGGCAGGCTTCCATTGCCCAGGTCACTCTTTATGATGTGCCGGAAGAATTCCGGGGGATACCGCTCTCGGAAACAGGTCTGAAAACGAAGAGGAACATTCTCGTCATGCTCGTGGAAAAAGAAGGGAAAAGCGCTGAGGCGGCACAGGCAGGGACTGTCTTCTCGGACGGAGACAAGGTCACCGTGTTCGGAGACTATGCCAACATCTGCCGCACTTTCAACGCAAGAGAACAGTTCTGAACCAGCGGCAGATATGGTAAAAACGGTTTGACAAAGCTGCTTCCCGGTGATATCTTTGTAACAGAAAAGAGCGTATGCGGATTATATCAGTAATTCGCAGGCGCTCTTTTTCCGCATATCGGGAGGAATAATAATGGAAAAGATCTTCGGAGAAAACTGGCTGAAAAGAATGCTCATTGAAATGGCGGGCGCATTGATGACCAGTATCGCCATATATAACTTTGCCATACCCGCGGGCTTTCCCATGGCCGGCTTTTCCGGCATCGCGATAATTATCCACAGGCTGCTTTCACTGCCTGTGGGCATCACCACGCTTGTCCTCAACATTCCGGTGGCGCTTCTTTGCTGGCGGCTCATAGGCAGAAAGTTTTTTGCAAGATCCATAAGGTGCATGGTGTTCTGCTCTGTGTTCACTGACTATATAGCGCCGCTTCTGCCTCTCTATACAGGGTCGCGGATGATAGCGGCAGTCTGCACGGGCGTTATCGGCGGGTTCGGATATGCTCTCATATATCTCTGCCTGTCATCATCCGGCGGGACGGATTTCATCGTTATGGCGTTGAAGTCAAGACATCAGCATATCCGCCTCGGCATGCTCGTTTTCATAGTTGATGCGCTTATCATACTTGCCGGAGGACTTATCTTCCGGGACTTCGATGGTATGGTGTACGGCATGATAATAGACTATATTTACGCCATCATGACTGATAAGATCCTCTATGGCATGAATTCCGGAAAGCTTGCCCTTATAGTAACGGATTTCAGCAGGGAGGTCGCAAAGCGGATAGACGAGGTCTGCGGCCGGGGCACCACAATAATCCCGGCCAGAGGCGGTTATAAGGATGACCGTAGAGACATAGTCCTCTGCGCATGCAGCACCAAGGACATGATAAGCGTGGAATCCGCGGTTAAGGATATAGATGCAAACGCATTCTC
>JAIKVS010000053.1 GCA_024685535.1 Oscillospiraceae bacterium
TCTATACTCACTGATAATTCTCCTTATTCCTCCGCTTCGACGGACGATTCCTCCAGTTTTTTCTCATATACTTCCCGGAAAAGTTCCTCCTCGCTGAGAGGTATGGAAGTCTTCTCCTCCGCATCCAGTGCATCGCTGAGCCAGGGTGTACCTTCAACCCTGCTGCTCGCCTGCGTCTCCACAAGAATGCCTATAAGAGTATTTGAAATGAGAAATCCCGGAACGGTGAAATGCCATCTGTCGCCTGTCAGTTCGGTCCAGCCCTTTTCTCTGAACGCCATGAGTACATGCTCGATAGGCCTCCAGTCGCACTTACAGGTTCTGCTGTAATCATATGATGACATGCCGCGCGTAGTGCGCATTGCGAGCATTATATACTCCACAGCCCTTTCAAACGGAGAGAGTGTTTCATACTCCTCGATAATGCTCACCCCTCTGTTAATGCCGGCAATATATCCCTTTAGATCCCGGATATAGCTGTATCTCAGATTGCCTACGCAGGAATGGGCGCCGGGGCCGAAGCCTATATAATCCTCCAGGTTCCAGTATTTAAGATTGTGCCTTGATTCAAATCCTTTTGCGGCAAAATTTGAGATCTCATACTGTTTATAACCGTAACGGTCGAGCTGTTCTGCCGCATAGCAGTACATATCCGCCTGTTCATCATCGTCCGGAAGCACCGGAGAGCCCTTGTAGTTTTCATACATCGGCGTGCCTTCCTCAAGCTTGAGCCCGTAACACGAGATATGCTCTGGATGGAGCTCGATTGCCTTTGAAAGAGTCTCCGCCCAGTCGTTTTTCGTCTGGGTCGGCAAGCCGTAGATAAGGTCGAGGCTGATGTTATCGAAGCCCGCGTTTCTGCCCTCACGTACAGCGCGCTGAGCCTGCTGGAAATTATGCCTGCGGCCTATCAGCTTCAGCAGGTTATTGTCCGAGGCCTGAACGCCTATCGACAGCCTGTTTACTCCGCTGCGGCGCAGCATTTTAAGAGTCTCAGGTGTTACGCTGTCGGGGTTTACCTCAATGGTTATCTCTGCATCGGTGCGAACATTGCCTACCAGCTTAAACTGTTCGAATATCTCGCAGACACGCTTAGCCCCGAAATAACTGGGCGTTCCCCCGCCGAAGTAAATGCTGTCCACCTCATAATTTCTCAGGGATTCCGTGGACTCCGTAATATGCTTCAGCAGCGCTGAATGATATTCCGGCATAAGATAGTCGCAGTCAGTCAGCGAATAGAAATCGCAGTAGGAGCATTTACTGGCACAGAACGGTATATGTACATATATTCCTAATTTTCGGTCCATTGGTCCTCCGCAGGATCAAGATTTGGCGGGAAAGATCAGAAGAGTTCGCTGACCTGCCCCACGAATGCTGCCGGGTCTTCTATCTCGACACCTGCCATGATCTCGGCAAGAGAGAGCAGAACTCCGGTAAGCGAAGCTGCTTTATCCTTATCGTTTTCATAGGCGGTCTGCAGCGCCTTTACGGCAGCATGGTCCGGATTGAGCTCCAGAACTCTGTTTGCTCTGATGGAACGCATCTCCTCATTGGGCCCGTAACGGAAATATTTCTCCATCTCCAGCGTGACTCCGCCCTCCGTCGTAAGGCAGCACGGGAGAGAACCCGGTTTTGAAGAGAGCTTTGCCTTCTTTATGCGGTCGTTCGAAGATGAGACAACAAAGTCGAGAAATTCCTTATTGGCGATGTCCCGCTCTTCGGCGGCCTTCTTCTCCTCATCCGTTTCAAATCCGAGATCGTCAGTGACAACGTTGCAGAAGGTCTTCCCATCCTGCTCCCTGAGGTTTTCTATTACCATCTCATCAAGAGCGCTGGTGAGATAAATGAGCTCAAAGCCGCGTGACCTGACCTGTTCGCACTGCGGAAGGCTCATGGCATGCTTGACGGAATCTGAAGCGGCATAATAGATCACCTTCTGGCTCTCGGGCATATTGTCCACATACTCCTTGAGAGTGATCTGTCTGTCTTCAGATGTATAGAATATGAGAAGATCTCTGAGGAAGTCCTTATATCTGCCGTATTCATCACAGATGCCGCACTTGAGGTGGACGCCGAAATTCTTGAAGAACTCTTCGTACTTCGGCCTGTCCTCCTTCATCATCTTCTCCAGTTCGCCCTTGATCTTCTTTTCAAGGTTCTGCCCTATGACTTTGAGCTGGCGGTCGTGCTGGAGGATCTCACGAGAGATATTGAGTGAAAGGTCCGGTGAATCAACTATACCCTTTACGAACTCAAAGTAGTCGTGGACAAGATTATCGCACTTTTCCATTATCATCACGCCGTTTGAGTAGAGCGTGATGCCGCCCTTGGCATCGCCATAGTAAACGCCTTCATTCTGCTCTCCGGGTATGAAGAGCATGGCCTTGTAGGAAACGGTGCCTTCGGCATTTACCCTGACCAGTGCGCAGGGATCCTTCCGGCCGTGATTCTTTTCCTTATAGAAGGCAATGCAGTCATCATCCGAAACTTCGGTCTTGCTGCGCTGCCATATGGGCACCATAGAGTTGATGGTCTCATTTTCGGTGACCATCTTATATTCATATTTCGGACTGCCGTCATCGTTTTTCTCGCCTGTTTCGAAGCGCTCCTGATGCTCAACGTCCATCTTTATAGGCCAGCGGACATAATCGGAATACTTCTTTATGAGCGCCTTGAGTTTCCATACCTCGAGATATGAGCCAAAGACCTCGTCATCGGTATCTGGCTTGAGGTGCATAATAACGTCGGTGCCAACTCCATCGCGCTCAGTCTCGGTTACAGTATATCCGTCCGCGCCGCGGCTCTGCCATTTTATGGCTTCATCGCTGCCATATTTCTTTGTAATGACCGTCACTTCATCCGAGACCATGAACGCCGAATAAAAACCAACGCCGAACTGGCCAATGATCGACAGGTCCTCCTTGTGCTCAGGATCCATGCTGTCCTTGAACTGATAGGATCCGCTCTTGGCTATTACGCCGAGGTTGTTTTCACATTCCTCTTTGCTCATTCCGATTCCGTTGTCGCGCACGGTTATAGTGCGGGCTGCTTTATCAGCGATAACATCTATCCTGAAATCTCCGCGGTCCAGTCCCACTCCGTCGTCAGTAAGAGAGAGGTAGCAGAGCTTATCGATCGCATCAGATGCGTTGGATATTATCTCTCTGAGAAATATCTCCTTGTTCGTATAGATCGAGTTGATCATGAGGTCCAGCAGTCTTTTGGATTCTGCTTTAAACTGCTTTTTTGCCATTTTTTAAACCTTTCCTCCCGGTTTGCATAATTTCGTAAATATAGATTATAGCACAATCCAGCACTTTTTCAACATTATACTTATTTAGTTTTTGACTCTTTTGTAAATAATGGGTCTTCCGGCAGTATATCGAAAATTGACTGGGAAGTACACATATGCTAGAATAACCGCAGTAATTAAAATATAATATAAATAAAGAAAGGTCGTGGTATTTTGATCCTTACCCCTGAACAACAGGCCATGCTGGACGGCAGCAAAGGCGAGGTAATGGCTAAGATAGTAAAGACTCTTGTCATGTATGGCGATACCTTCGGCGCAGAGCGCATGGTCCCGGTAACAAGCAAATATGGTCACACCGTTATAAGCTACGGACTGAAGGTGCTCGGTCCCGTGCTGGATGTGTTTGACGAGATTATCGACGCAGGCCTCACAGACGGGCAGAAATTCACAGCCGATCCCAGACCGCTGGACAAGAACGTCCCTTCAAACCTTCTTGAAGACCTCGTATTCAAGAAAATAATGTACACCGATCAGGCAAGATATGAAGCGCAGATGGAAAAGCTCGGCATCCTCAATGATAACGCCTACAGCTGCACCTGCTATCTTGACCAGGTGGGCAACAAGCCCGGAAAGGGAGAGATACTCTCCTGGGCTGAATCATCGGCAGTTGTTTATGCAAACTCTGTTCTCGGAGCACGCTGCAACAGAAACTCCGGAATGCTGGAGCTGTTCGGTTCCATCGCTGGTTTTGTGCCTGAATTCGGCTTCCTTACTGACGAAGGCCGCAAGGCTGACTGGGTGATAGAGGTTAAATGTGAGAAAAAGCCCGAAGCTCAGCTGCTGGGTTCAGCCATAGGAATGAAGGTCATGGAGGACGTGCCTTACGTAAAGGGGCTGGATAAATGGCTGGGAAATGAGCTCAATGATGACGCCTGCGCTTACCTCAAGGATTTCGGCGCAGCTACCGCATCCAACGGTGCTGTCGGCCTTTACCACATCGACGGACTAACGCCCGAAGCAAAAGAACTTGGGGAAACTCTTATCAGAGAAGGTGCTCAGGTTTATGTGATAGACGACGCCGAGCTTGAGAGAGTTAAAGCAAATTACCCTGTAATCTGGGCAGATAAAGAGGCAAGGCCGGAGCTCTGTTTTGTAGGCTGTCCGCATCTTACGCTCAAGCAGCTTTGTGACTGGACTGACGCCATCGACAGAAAGCTTGAGGAAAACAAGCTTAAAAAGGTCTCCGTGCCAACCGTGTTTACCGCATCCCCTGCCGTGATAGCGGAATTCAACAAGACCGACAAAGCAAATATACTCAAGCGCTCAGGCGTTATTGTCAGCTATATATGCGCACTGATGTATATGAACAATCCTCTCTGCAAGAAAAAGGCCGTTATCACCTGCTCAAATAAACTGCGCACCTACACTTCCGCCAGATATTATACCGAGGGTGAGATCCTGAACATCATCACCAGCAAGGAGGCAAAGGCATGAAAGAGTTCAAAGGCCGCGTTATTGTTCCGGGCACATGCAGTGCTGAAGCGCTCGTTTCGCACAACGGATTCAACACACTTGCATCTTTCCAGATGGCAATAATGTTCAACAAGAAGGGTGTTCCCTGCGGTGATCAGAACAACCCGGATCTTTACAACCAGAAAATGCAGGGCAAGGCTCTCTGCCTTCCCATAACCATAGGTTCCACCACGGGAGGAATGATACTCTATACTGTACTGGCAGTCGGCAAAGCACCTGCCTGCATGCTGTTTTCAGAGTCGATAGATTCACTTGCAGCCTCCGGCGCCATAATGGGCGATGTCTGGACTGACTCCAGCATGCCGGTCATTGACAGACTTGGTCAGGAATTCCTTGACTATGTGAAAACAGGAATGACAGTTACCGTCAAGGAAGACGGCATCGTTGAAGTGGAATAGATCCAAGCTTTAACAGCAGCAGATCCGCGGTCTTTTCTGGCCGCGGATCTTTCATGCTCTTTCTTGACACTTCAGTTCCTCAGTGGTAAATTATTCCCACATCATATATGCCGGTATGGTGGAACAGGTAGACACAAGGGACTTAAAATCCCTCGCCGGCGACGGCGTACCGGTTCGATTCCGGTTACCGGCACCAGAGCCGCAAGCGGTTTAAGCGCTTGCGGTTCTTTTTATATGCTGTTTATCACCATATCTTCAGATTGAATTATGCCATGAGGCATGCTATAATTTGAATACTTATTTTAATTTATAAAATAACAGACGGCCGTCCATGTCTCCAGGAAATTTGATTGAGATCCGGCCTGCAGGAGAGACACATGAAGATAAACGTCCGCGAAACTATAATAAGGCTGCTTCTC
>JAIKVS010000064.1 GCA_024685535.1 Oscillospiraceae bacterium
GACTACTACAGGGTCAGTGCGCCTATCATATTCACTCAGAGTCTGTGGGGCGTGAACAACGCGATCCATACCGCTATCCTCGGTCATATGTCCTCCGCTGCGATCGCTGCTAACAGCATGGCTTCCAACCTCTATCTCATAGTGAAGACCATAGCCGTTGGTGCCGCTTCTGCGACCAATGTATCCATCGGGAAGATCATCGGCAGCGGAAAGCAGGATAAGATACGAGAATATGCGAAAACATTCCAGATAATGTTCATATGCATGGGGATCATCTGTGCTCTCATCCTGTTTGTATTGGCCGAGCCGGTGCTCTCGCTTTACAGCTTTTCTGATGAAAGCCGCAGTCTGGCACGCTCTTTCCTGCATATCCTGTGCTTCATCATGGCAGGCATGTGCTACCAGATGCCGGTAAACGCCGGTATAATCAAGGGCGGCGGTGACACAAAATATGTTATGATAATGGACCTTATAAGCATATGGGGAATAGTTATACCGCTTTCCTTCATCGCAGCATTTATTCTTCATGCACCTCCCGCCGCGGTGGTATGGTGCCTTAATCTGGACCAGATATTCAAATGCATACCAGCCTTCATTAAGGTAAACTTCGGAAACTGGTGCAAAAAGCTCACCCGTGACTGAAACGCATATAACCGAATATCAGCTAACAGAAAAAGACGGCTCTGCAGAGCCGTCTTTTATTAGTCAGAGCGCATTTATTATCTCCGGAAGGAGCTGTTTCTTTCTGCTCATCACGCCTGGCATGTCATAAACATGCTCGTCCGTTACTGAATACGGAAGCTGTTTTTCCGCTTTACACGCAGTACTCAGCAAAATGCTGTGTTCGGATATCACATCGGTTATCATCAGAAGTGCCCAATCAAGTCCGTTCTTTTTCTTTACGTCATTCAGAGTCTCAAGGTATATTCCGCAATAATCATTCATATCCTTCAGTGTAGTGACTTCGCACTGTCCTATGCCTATCTTCATATTTTTCTCAGAATATGTCTTGAAATCCGATGAGATCGCCTCTGCAGGATCCCTGCTCTTGAGGCCTTCTATGTTGCTGAACATCTTTCTCCCGTATTCCTCAAGATCTATCCGGCACATAGCCGCCAGCGCATAAGCCGAACCGATATCCGTCTGCGTCGTTGTAGGGCTTTTCAGAATAAGCGTATCGGCAACGATTCCCGTGAGAAGGATACGCGCCGTCTTCAGAGAAGGCCGCAGTCCGTTGCGAAGGAAGAGCTGATAGACTATCGTGCAGGTGCTACCCAGCGGCTCTGCATCAATAAAGAGAGGGATGGATGTCTTCATGGCGTTAAGCCTGTGATGGTCGATTATCTCAAGAATATTCGCCGTCTCAAGGCCTTTAATACTCTGGCTCATCTCGTTATGATCCACAAGGATCACATTATATCTTGGTGTATTGAGGAAACATCTCCTTGTGACATAGCCAACGTATTCATCACCCCTGAAAACAGCAAGCCCGCGTTTGCTGCCGTTAAGAAAAGCGTTTTTCCCATCCTCAAAAGAGTCGTCTGCCTGCAGCGGCTCTGCCTGTTCCCGCATTATATCCCTCACTTGCGGTATCTCAGTTATCTCTCCGAAGTCGGCAAGGTTCTTCATCGTCCAAATTGAGATGTCATCTATGCTCAACAGACCGTAGAATTCACCTTTATCAAATATCGGGAAGGCAGACGGCGTTTTTTCGGTTATAAGTCTTGCGCACTCCGAAAGAGACATATCCGCCTCTGTTTTCATTCCGGACGTCAGCATCACATCGGACACCTTGGGATAAACATTGCGCATATACTCAGGTGCATCGATCTCAAGCACCTGAAGAAGCGTCCTTATATCCTCACCCATATGTGAACACCGGACAGGGATATAGGTATTATCAGGATCGGTAAGATTCTTGAGATCTGCATATGCAAGCGCGCTGCAAAGGCTGTCAAGATCCGGGTTGCGATGCCCGGTTATATATACTTCGGCCATTTCACCCTCCTAATCGTTTTTTCTGATTATAGCACCGGCAATACAAACAATCCATCTTTTTGACTCGTATAATAAATCGGGGCGGACAATTTTCCGCCCCGAAGCATCTGCTCAGATATACTGCCTGCGCTCCAATTTATCGTACCATTTTTCAAAGAAGGGTTCGAGCATTGCCGTGGCCTTCATGTCGAGATTGAAGAAATAGATCGTAAATGTGACTATGAAAAAGCTTAAAGCCGCCGCGACTATGCCTAAAAGCACCTTACCCGCTGTTCTTGCAATTTTTGACATTTTACTGTTCTCCCTTCTTAATATGCCTCATTGTCCGGGATTATCTCAAGTGCAGGGTCCAAAGGCTCTTCACGCATTACAGTCCGCATATATGAATTCACCTGATCACGGATCGCCTGACGCGTGAATACCCGCGGATCGCAGAGATCGTGAGATACCCACATGATGTGGATGCCGCGCTCCCTTGCTTGCTCCTCGAACATACCGTGCATGCCGGTAAGCGCTTTACAGGACATATGCTCCCACATCATCACTATGTCGGCATTCATTTTCTCGCACAGATCCCAGAGGTCGTCAAGAAGGACTTTATAGCCGCCATGGGTATGGTTTCTCATGATCATTTCCATGTTCAACATCGCCATGTCCCTATATGCCTGCTCACGATTCTCAGGAGTATCCTCATCCGCTATCATGTCAGTATTGATAACAGAGAGCATGTCCGTGAGAGGGACAACGCCCCAGCACTGCACCATCCAGTAAAGCATATCGATGACATACTGCGGCTGCACACCCCATACTATACAGCGGTGGCGGTATTCCTTCGCATACATCCTTTTCGCCTGATAGCCTTTTTCAGCAAGTTCCAAAAGCTTATGATCTATGGTCACGAAATCCGCGTTGCGGCCGGAGTTGCCCATATAGTTTGTATCGTTATAAAGGCTGAATGCAGCTCCGAAAAACTGCGGATACGGAGTGGAGTTTATCTCCATCTGGGCTATGCGGCAGCGTGTGGCATCATTTACGCGTTTTGCAGCATTGAAATAGATATCCCAGTCCCATTTGACCCCGGTATGCTCTTCAACGAAGGCGATCGCCTTTTTTATTTCTTCCGCAGCATAGTCCAGAACGTCAGGCTCCTTGTGACGCAGAGGAGTTGCAAGCTGGAACGTGGGAATACCGTATTCGCGCTCGAGACGTTTTGCGATGATGCCGTTGCCCATCAGTGATCCGTCACATGTCGTGTTGTTCTGGACGGCGCAGCTTCCGAGAACGCAGAAATCATCTTCTATGGAAATACCGGCCTCAGCCTCGGGCATAGGACAAACATCCCCGGGTATACCATACTGCTGAGCAATATCGAGATAATGCATGACATTGAACTGATGGAAAATATTCGATGCGAACATGGTTGGCACTTCGCGGAGAATGGTGTGCACCTTATTGGTATCAAAGCCCATCATGAAGGTCACCATGGAGTTTTCATCGGTTATGACACAGGCATCGGAATACTTCTTATCGTTACCCACGCGACGGTCTCCACGGAAGCAGTTGGCTATTGCCTGAGTAACATCGGCTATAACAAAGTTGAAAGATGTGTGTGCTATGCGGAGAGCTTCGTCCCTAAGGCCTATGGTGAACTTATCCATTCCATGCATAACGAAAAGATAGCTCATCATCCAGCGGTAGCGGAAAAAGCCCTTGATGTTGCGGGGCACCGCTATGAATTTCGCTAGTACCGAAACCAGATAGAGCCATCTGGTATAGTCATAGAAGGTATCCTTAACGCCGCGCCACTCCCTGCGCTTCCGCACCTTCAGATTCTCATCATATATCCCTGCCGGTGACTGTTCTCCGGCACGTCTGACAGGATTTACCACTTTCTGTACCGTCTTCATGATCTCCCGCCTTTCTGAATGGTCTTTATCTCAATGCTCTCAACGAAGGCTTGCACACGGGTGCGCATCTGGCCAACAGAGGAAGAGACGTTGTAAGGTCTGTCTACCGACAGCACCGGATATCCATAGTCCGCCTGCAGCATTGCTGAGCCCAGAGTTCTCTCATACGCCCAGGGATCGCAGAACTTTACCTGCTGGTATATGATGCCGTCCGCTCCATACTCCTTCGCAAGATCCGCTACATATTTCTTGCGTCCGTATACTTTGTCCATGCTCATCATGCGGGGACACTGGCAGTTTGTGATATAGTGCCGGCAAACCTGGGTGAGCGCATCCTCATCGTCGTTGAGAACTATCTCCGTGCGCCCGGGATATGACCCAAAGCAGAAACGGTCGCAGCAAACAAATGCTCCCTGTTCTTCTATGAGTTTGATAAGACCACTGTCGTCTACCTCTGAACCTACGACAAGCACACGGGCTCTCCAGGGCTTGTCGTCCGGCTCACGGTTCCTTACCTCTTCTATGGTCTCAGCAAGTTTTTCCTCCACTAGATATTTAGGACACATATAGGTCGCAAGGCAGAACACGTGGAACTCATATCCGGTGATGCGGGGCTTTGCCTCCTTACGGAACTCTCCGAGTTCACGTACCAGCCTGCAAAGGCGGTTATGATCTTCAACGGACTTACGGATCGCAGCATCAGAGACGTCGATTCCATATTTTTCACGCAGCGGATTAAGGATGTGGTTCGTGCACTGCAGCACCGCAAGATTTACGTCGTTTTCCGTGTTTTTAAAAGCGATCTCCATATACTCATGGAAGAAGTTTGGATTGTTCTTTCCCATAGTTTTAAGGAGTTCCATGTTCTCAACGGCGCGGTTCATCATTGTGCAGCCATCGGGCGTGATCACACAGTCCGCAAAATTGAACCCTCCCTCTATGGCGCGTTCGAGCAGAGCACGGCTCGGCTCACAAAGGAGGTTCGTCATATAATATGTAGCAATGTCCAAGGAACCGGTGTTAGGTGCGGAAAGGCGGACCGATACCGCCCTGTCGAGGTTCAGCAACGGCTCAGGAACGTTCTCACAGGTATAGGCAACACAGACTTTCCCCTCCGCCTTTGCCTGTTCCACAAGTTCGTTATTAGCCTGCTGCAGAAGATCCTCGAAATACTTAAGGTACTTCAAATCTCTCACTAAACAATCCCTCATTTCACAGTGATTTGCTTTATATCACGCCGCAAGGCGCAATGGTCTTTTTAAATTTTACCAACTAGTAATTCCACTGTCAACGCGCACGGATATTTTTGTTATACATGTTAAATAGTGCCGCTTTTTTTTGTTCATCATCACAATACCGCGTTCACATGAAAGTGAACGCGGTATTGTGAACACATCCAGTTATTCGTCTCAAAATACCCAGGATCTGCCTGATGAACTGTTCTCGTCATCAGGCAGATCATTTACCGGCAGTGCGACTGGCGGCTTATACTTCAGCACGAGCGGCAGCAGTTCATCGAACATGTTTTCGCTTACCCTGCACTCATCATCGAACACCATAGTTACCATCCGGTCCCTGCTACACGGTCTCCATAAAGGCAACCCCTCGGTATTCGGGTCGCCTGTCCTGGCAAAGTTTACAAACGCTCCCGACATCACTTTCTCGAGAAAGCCGCCGTTTTTCTGGTGACACACAGGGATCAGCTCCGCATTGTGCATAAAGTACGGTATATCTGAACAATGCCATGCTGCACGACCGCCGTCATAATCGAATACCTTTGCGAACATATAGCTATAAACAGGCGCACTCGCTTCTTCCGCTTTTTTCTTTACATATCTCACGGTATCCGGAAGGAACATCGTATCTATATCGCAAAGATACACGGGATCCATACCGGGATATGCCCTTGCAAAGGCTTCGAGGACCGTATCGCCGCCATTTTTGCCATACAGTTTCCGCACCTCCGCGGCGTCTTTTTCAGCTCCAAAACTGTCTCTGGAACTAAGAGCAGGATCCGTGCCGAACTCGCTGAAAACACTGCCTACCATAGTAGGAACCGTCAGTGAATGAGGCGTAAAATCTCCGGCCAGAGGGTCACATAGATAATAGCTGTTCGGTTTCGGGCTCCAGTTTACGCTAATGCCCTGCTTTGCATAAAACACCGTTGCTTTGTTCACAGCCCATATGAACTGAGGCACGGGTACTTTTGCCAGCTTTGTCACACTATGGTCCTTTATCCTAAGATACTCCATTATCTTCAGTGCCAGCTCTTCCGCTGAACAGCCCGTCTCAAAGCAGTTTTCCGGTATTACCCCGGACATCACAATGCTCTTTGCAAAAAGCCCGTCAGCCTCAGGGATCTGGTTGAGTATGGTAGCTTTACCTCCGCCCCCTGACTGTCCAAAGATCGTAACATTGTCGGGATCTCCTCCAAAAGCTGATATATTTTCCTTTACCCACCTCAGTGCTTCTACAATGTCTGCTATTCCGAGATTTGCCGTATTCCAGTATTCATCGCCGAAATCAGACAGGTCAAGATGTCCGAAAGCGTTCAGCCGGTGATTTATCGAAACGAAGACCACATCGTCGAGCTTTGCAAGGTTTGTCCCGTCATAGCACTCCTGCTCTATGGCGGAGCCTGCAAAATATCCTCCCCCATGCATCCAGAACAATACCGCCTTTTTTGCACCAGGGTCGAGGCTGGGCGTCCATATATTCAGAAACTGGCAGTGTTCGGATACCGGCCAGAAGCGGTGAGGGCAGATAAGCTCCGTCTCAGGAACGGGTTCGTTCAGCACGGGGCAGTTTAGCCCGTAATTTGTGGCATCTTTGATGCCATCCCAGCTTCCAGCCGGTTCAGGCATACGGAATCTTTCAGCCTTCGCGTAGCGGATACCCTTGAAGATGAACACTCCGTCAAACTTATATCCTCTTATTTTTCCTTTCGGAGTTTCGGCCACCGGGTAATCCGGCCTGCATATGAACTCTTTCATACTGTCACCTCATTGCATCGTTTTACTGATTATAGCATACTGATTATAAAAGAAGCACGGCATAATCACCGTGCATACTTTTTTATAAAAGTTCGGCTTTTCCGGTGTAGAGCTCATAATAGCGGCCTTTCTGAGCCAGCAGATCATCGTGGTCACCGCGCTCTATGATCTCGCCGTTTTCAAGCACCATTATGGCATTGGCATTTCTTACCGTAGAGAGCCTGTGGGCTATTACAAAGGTGGTCCTCGTCTTCATGATCCGGTCCATTCCATGCTCGATATGGCGTTCTGTCCTAGTGTCAACAGAAGACGTTGCTTCGTCCAGCACAAGGATCGGAGCCTTGGAAATGGCAGCCCTGGCTATATTGAGCAGCTGCCGCTGCCCCTGTGAAAGATTGGTGCCGTCTCCCTCTATCACAGTGTCATATCCGTTCTCAAGACGCATAATGAAGCTGTGGGCAGAAGCGATCTTCGCCGCTTCCACCACCTCATCGTCCGACGCATCAAGCCTGCCGTAGCGGATGTTCTCCCTAACCGTTCCGGTGAAGAGATGAGTATCCTGCAGCACCATTGCGATATTGCTCCGGAGAACTTCCCTCTTTATAGAACGGATATCCACCCCATCTATCCTGATGCTGCCCTCCTGAACATCATAAAAGCGATTGAGCAGATTTGTCACTGTCGTCTTTCCGGCACCTGTTGAACCTACGAAAGCGATCTTCTGGCCCGGGTGCGCATAGAGGCTTATATGCCTGAGCACAGTCTTTTCCGGTACATATCCGAAAGTCACATCATCAAGTACAATATCGCCCTTCATATCAGGCATGGGGTCGGCATCATCCGCATCTGGCGGTTCCGGCTCCGTATCCATCACCTCAAACACACGCTCAGCACCTGCAAGAGCAGAGAAGATGGTTGCCATCTGGGATGCTATCCGGCTTATAGGCATGGAAAACTGTCTCGAATAGCCTGCAAACACTGTCAATCCGCCGGGAGTGAGGCGCCCTGCCACCATCAACAGACCTCCCACGCCGACTACAGCAGCGTAGGAAAGCTGTGAAATGTTGCTCATGATGGGCATCGTCACGCCGCCCCAGAACTGCGCTTTGAACTGAGTATCGCGCATGTCATCGTTGAGAAGATCGAATTCTTCGACACAGTCCGCCTCATGATTGAAAACCTTGACGACTTTTGCTCCGGTGACCGTCTCCTCCATATAGCCGTTTATGGCACCGAGGGCAGCCTGCTGACCCCGGTAATACTTGGAGGAGCGCTTACCTATTGCGCCAACCGCTACCATTATAAGCGGTATGAACACCACGATCACAACAGTAAGCGCAACATTGGTCGTAAGCATGAATATCATGGTACCTATAAGAGAAACAACTCCGGATATCACAGACGTGAGCGTATCACCCAGCATCATATCAATATTATCCACATCGTTTGTGAAGCGTGACATTATCTCGCCTGTGGGTTTGGAGTCAAAATAGCGTACCGGAAGATACTCCAGCTTTTCAAAGAGCCCGTTGCGTATGTTTTCAACGATCTTCTGCGTCGTCTCGACCATGAGACGCTCCTGCAGATATATCAGCACAACTGCCGTAAGATATATCGCGCCAAGCATAAGCGCTGCCGTCACTATATAGGCCATGGCACCGGCGTCTGCTCCCACTACAGAATTTATCATCCTGTCAGCCGCCCGTTCCATCGCGCTCATCCTGATCTCAGCGTTAGGTGCCACGGCAAGAGTGAGCCTGTCTATGATGGGCGCCATAAAGTAGCCCCCAACCATGGAGCATATAGTGCTGCAGAACATCATCAACAGCACTGCAACAAGCCTGAGCCTGTAATTTTTATAATAGGAGAAGAGCCTTGCGACTGTCGCACCCATGTTTTTGGGTTTTCCGCTGGCACCTCCGCGTGCCCCGGGACCGTGTCCCATCTGTTTTGCAGAAGCTCTCGTATTATACTGTTCGCGCAGTTTTTCCAACGTTCTCGCCACAGCTCAGGCCTCCTTCCTCATGCCGGACTGGGATTCCCAAATCTCCCGGTATTCAGCATTTGTTTCGAGGAGCTCCTGGTGGGTGCCAATACCCGTGATCCCGCCTTCGTTCATAACCACTATCATATCCGCTTCCATAACGGAACCTATGCGCTGAGCTATGATTATTTTAGTGGAATCTTTCAGTTCATTGGAGAATGCTTCTCGTATTTTTGCCTCGGTCGCTGTGTCAACGGCACTTGTCGAGTCATCCAGAATAAGGATCTTCGGCTTTTTCAGAAGCGCTCTTGCTATGCACAGACGCTGCTTCTGGCCTCCTGAAACATTGGTACCGCCCTGTTCAATTTTCGTTTCATATCCGTTTGCGAAAGAATTCACGAATCCGTCCGCCTGAGCAGCCTCTGCTGCAGCTCTCATTTCCTCATCGGATGCGCTCTCATCTCCCCAGCGCAGATTATCCGCTATGGAGCCGGAGAAAAGCAGATTGTTCTGAAGCACCATTCCCACACCCTCGCGCAGGTTGAACAGGGAATAGTCCTTAACATTCACTCCGTCCACCAGCACCTCACCGCTGTCGCAGTCATAGAGGCGGGGTATCATTGATACCAGCGTGGTCTTGCCGCTGCCGGTGGACCCAATTATACCAACGGTAGCTTTAGCGGGAATAGTAAGATCAATACCGTTGAGCACTTTTTCCTCGCTGCCCTTGTAGTATCGAAAGCTCACGTTTCTGAACTCTATTTCACCGTTTTCAACGGTTCTGTCTTTGCAAGATGCGTTTTCATCGGAAATTTCCGGCTGCTCGTCCAGTACCTCTATTATTCTCTTTCCAGAGGCTATGGCGCGTGATGCCATCATAAGGATGAAGTTTATCATCATAAGCGACATGAGAATCTGCGTAACATAGGTGACAAAAGCAGAAAGATCTCCAACGGCCATGCCTCCGCCCAGTACTATCGGGCCACCGATCAGAATAACAGCAATGATGGTTCCGTTCATGAAAAACGTCATTACAGGTCCCATCCAAATTATCACCCGCATTGCGTTCAGGCTAGCCTGCTTCAGATTGCCGTTCGCCTCGCGGAATTTATCTATGCTGAACTTCTCACGCACGAAACTCTTTACCACTCTTACGTTCGTAACGTTTTCCTGAACTGTGGAGTTGAGTGCATCCACCTTTGTCTGCATAATGCCAAAACGCGGAAATGCAGTTCTCGTAATGAAGCTTATGCAAACCATCAGCAACGGCACGCTCACAAGAAACACAACCGAAAGCGACGGTTTGATAGATATGGCCATGATCAGGGCAGCGATCATCATTCCCGGTGCTCTGAGGGCCATGCGTATCACCATGCCGGTGAAATTCTGAACGCGTGTCACATCGTTAGTGAGTCTCGTTACAAGCGAACCCGTGGAGAACTTATCCACATTCGCGAACGAAAAGCTCTGCACCTTGGAAAAAACATCTGAGCGCACATCCGCCCCGAAATTGACGGAGGCTTTAGTGCCGGTATATGAAGCGCCTACACCGCCGGCCATCATAATAAGCGCTGTAAGCATCATCTTCAGCATCACACCCACACTCTGCGCATTCGTGAGAGTTCCGGCATTGGCGCTGTTTATCAGCGAAGCCAGAAGCCGCGGCATTATCACTTCACCCGCGACCTCCACGAGTATAAACACAGGGCAGAGCACGAAGTAAACCCAGTAGGGCTTAATGTACTTGAACCATCTTTTCATACAGTTTCCTTTTTCTGATCACAGGCCGTTCACTACGTTTACCGGAGCGCCTTCGAGAAATGCCTTAAGGTTTGTCTCACTGCACTCCATGATCCTCATTCTTGCCCCTTTGGGCGCCCAGCTGATATGCGGTGTTATAAGACAGTTTTTCGCTTTGAGGAGAGGGTTGTCCTTCCTTACCGGTTCCTCTGACACAACATCAAGCCCTGCAGCATACACTTTCCCGGAATTTAGTGCATCCGCAAGATCCTGTTCAACAATTAGCTGGCCCCGGCTGTTGTTAATAATTATCACGCCGTCCTTCATTTTTGAAATAGTGTCCTTATTAATTATTCCCCGTGTTTCCGTGAAAAGCGGACAGTGCAGGGCAATGACATCGGACTTTGAAAGCAGCTCATCCAGGTCAACATATCTAGCTATTTCTCTGCCTTCAGGTACAGGCCGGCTTCCTGCAGCAAGCACTTCCATACCCATTGCTTTTGCTATGCAGCCTGTGGTTCGGCCGATCCTGCCGAAGCCTATGATTCCCATTGTCTTTCCCGCAAGCTCTATAAGAGGATAATCCCAGAAACACCAGTCCGGTGAAGAGCTCCACCTGCCTTTGCGGACCTCATCAGAATGATGCTGGACATGATGACAGATCTCAAGAAGAAGAGCTATCGCGAACTGTCCTACGGAGGCAGTGCCGTAAGCCGGAATATTCGAAACCGGGATGCCCTTTTCCGCGGCATATGCATAATCGACAATATTGTAACCGGTCGCAAGGACAGATATGAATTTCAGATTCGGACATTCGTCGATCGTTTTTCGGGTTATGGGACATTTGTTCGTAAAAACAATATCAGCATCGCCTATATTCCGGATGATATCCTCATCGTTATACGGCGTTCTGTCATATACCTTCAGCTCACCGTATTTTTCAAGCACACTCCAGCTCAGATCTCCGGGGTTTTCGGTGAAGCCATCCAAAACAACTATTTTCATATTAAGCCCCTTTCTGAATCATCTGTCGATATCACCGGTTCACCCGAGCCTCTCTTCCGGAGTGAGCGCGGTGGCAAAATAGAGCATATCGCTGTATATTCTCTCCCATCCATATGGTGTTACCTGGGTTATCCTCTGATTATCTATCAGCACCACTGCCGTCTGACCACCGTCGAGAGCGTATGCCTGCCGGCAGCCTTTCTCCCACATGGCATCTCTCACTTCATCCAGTCTGGCATTTCTGGTCGCACCTAGACTGTTATCGAGATTCATAACCAACATGAGATAATGGAGCTTATCAATCTGCCCCATGGCAGATCTCGCATATTCGTCCCATATCTCTCCTATTGGGTAATCATATACATAATTTACCACTCCGTTCTCTATCAACACAGGTCCAAAGGCCATAGAGAACATAATGTCATTATCATCTATGAACTGCTGGGCAGAAGCCCAGTCATTGAGCTGATACCTGTAGGAAAACATCATGTCACCCGAGCTTGTGATGAAGCATGAGTCAACTGCATTGGAATTAACTCTGAAAAGCTGACCGCCGTATGAGATGATTCCGTGGTTTCTGAATGCATACAGATCACCTCCCGTACAAACCACTGCATTAACCTCAGTGCTGATGGGAGTAGCCTCTTCCCAGAGGTATGTCGGCGGATTGAAGGAATCCGTGACCAGCTTTCTTCTTAGCTGGCTTGCGTCCTGCACTTTTACCTCGGCAAATGTGGCACAGCTGCCGTTTCTCTCTTCTCTCCATACTATGGCAAGGATAGTGTCGTCGAAATAATAATGTATCTCTGAACCAGGGTAGATCACTATATCCGGATTCCAGCACATTGCCTGTCCGTCAAGGAGCGCAGCAGCCTGATCGACTACTCTTTGTACTTCCCAGGGATCAGTGGTTACACCGAATCTTGATCTATCCGGCTCCGGACCGACAGTCTGGGCAAAATCTATCACATAGTGTTTCTGAACGTAACGAGCGGCAAGCCTGGCATTCTCCCTTTCGTCCTTTACCTTCGCATCCAGCATTTCCGGAACTGATCTACCGTCAGAATAAGCCAATGCTTTCATCAAAGCATCATATAGCAGCTTATCTGACTGTATCTTCCATGCGCCGTGCTCGCATACGAGTGTAAGCCTGAACCTCGCCTGTACTATGCCGAGTTCTCCTCCAGCGCAGGAGATAACTGCAGGATCGAAAAATTCCTGCGCCACTGAGGATTTGTAAGTCTTATCATCATTATATATAAGGCTCCTGGCTCTGACTCCGCCTGCAGCTTCCATCCCGGATACGGCAAGCTCCTGTGCCGGCTCAAACACATTATAAATATTCGGAAACGACATGCTTACATACTGTGAAGCCGTCAGCCAGTCCACCTCAGCTTCACCCTCGGCTGCCATCCTTATGCCACTCAGCAGCGTCTCCAGCAGTTTTTCAGCTACCGGATCATTACAGTGTTCCTCGAGGAGACTGAATTCACTGTTCCTCACCTTTCCGGCAGCCAGCACGAAAGATCCCTCAGAGACCGCATCGCAATAGTATGAAACTGTGTCCTCCGGATCACCGTTGGGAATATTCAGAAAAGCTCTGGCAGGTGGCAGAAGGAAGCATAATACCACAGATGTATAAAGAAACACCAGAAATGCAGCAGTTGCCCATACCGGCAGTTTCTTTTTTATAAACAGCCATCCGGCAATCGCGGTGCCCGCAACCGCCAGAAGGATTATCGCAATGACCTTTGCAAACATCTGAAACTCCATTTTTCTATATTCACTAAACTTATATTTTATACAATATATCATTTGATTACAAGAAAAATTAACACCGGATGAATTCGATCCATCCGGTGTTTTTTATATTATTCAGATTTACCTGCAGAAGAGCTTTCCATCCTTCTCGTCAACTGTGATAACAGTCCCGGCAGCTATGTCTCCTGAGAGAATCGTCCTTGCAATTAGTGTCTCCACACTGCTCTGCAGATATCTTCTCAGTGGTCTTGCACCATAGAGCGGATCGTATCCTCGTTCAATGATAAGGCTCTTCGCGCTATCCGTAATTTCAAGGCTCAGATCCTTTGCAGCCATCCTGCCGCGCAGGCCTTCAACCATAATATCGATAATGCCGTTGAGATTCTCTCTCGTAAGCGGGCGGAACATTATGGTCTCATCGAGTCTGTTTAGAAATTCAGGCCTGAAAGCTCTGTGGAGCTCCATGTCCACAGCCTGTTTCGCTTCATCGGTTATGCTTCCATCCGGTCCTATGCCGTCGAGAAGATACTGACTGCCGAGGTTTGAAGTTAGGATGATGATGGTGTTCTTGAAGTCCACCGTTCTTCCCTGGGAATCGGTAATGCGCCCGTCGTCAAGGATCTGGAGCAGGATGTTGAATACATCTGGATGTGCCTTCTCGACCTCGTCGAAGAGTATAACACTGTAAGGTTTACGACGCACGGCTTCTGTCAGCTGGCCGCCTTCATCGTAGCCTACATATCCCGGAGGTGCTCCGATAAGTCTTGATACGGAGAATTTCTCCATATACTCTGTCATGTCTATACGGACAATATTTCGTTCATCGTCAAACAGGCATTCTGCCAGCGCCTTAGCAAGTTCAGTTTTTCCAACACCCGTTGGCCCAAGGAAGAGGAAAGAGCCTATAGGTCTGTTCGGATCGCTTATTCCGGCTCTTGAACGCAGTATAGCTTCTGTCACTCTCTGCACTGCCTCATCCTGACCTACGACTCTCCTGTGGAGCATCACATCGAGATGCAGCAGCTTTTCTCTTTCTCCTTCCATCAGTTTAGATACAGGTATTCCAGTCCATTTGGCAACTATCGAAGATATCTCCTCTTCGGTGACGGTATCGTGCACAAGTGTGGAGCGGCTGCGCTCCTCGCTGTTTTTTTCCGCCTCCTCCAGCTTTCTCTCCAGCGCAGGCAGATCGGAGTATTTAAGCTTTGCCGCTTTTTCATACTCATATCTGAGCTGGGCATTCTCTATCTCGGAATGAAGTTTCTCCAGCTCCATCTTGAGGTTTTTTACCTCGTCAACGCTGCTTTTTTCTGCCTCCCAGCGGGATTTGGTTTCATTGAAGCTGTCTTTGAGGTTAGCAAGTTCCTCCGTGAGCTTTTCCAGCCTTTCGCGGCTGAGTCTGTCATCCTCCTTCTTCAAGGCCATCTCCTCTATCTCGAGCTGCATTATCCTGCGGCGCATATCATCGAGTTCAGACGGCATGGAATCAATCTCCGTGCGTATCATAGCACAGGCTTCATCCACAAGGTCTATCGCCTTGTCCGGCAGAAATCTGTCCGTTATATATCTGTTTGAGAGCGTCGCAGCTGCGACAAGAGCGTTATCGTGGATACGCACGCCGTGGTACACCTCATATCGCTCCTTAAGGCCTCTGAGTATAGAAATAGTGTCTTCCACGGTAGGCTCATCAACCTGAACGGGCTGAAAACGTCTCTCAAGAGCCGCATCTTTTTCAATATACTTTCTGTATTCATCGAGAGTAGTCGCCCCGATGCAGTGCAGCTCTCCCCTTGCCAGCATCGGCTTCAGGAGATTTCCGGCATCCATGCTGCCCTCTGTCTTACCGGCACCTACAATGGTATGCAGCTCATCTATGAAGAGTATTATCCCGCCTTCGCTCTTTCTTATCTCCTCCAGCACGGCCTTAAGCCTCTCCTCGAATTCGCCTCTGTATTTTGCACCGGCTATAAGCGCACCCATATCCAGTGAGAAAATCGTCTTGCCTTTAAGCCCTTCGGGTACGTCTCCGCGGACTATCCTCTGGGCAAGCCCCTCAGCTATGGCAGTCTTTCCCACGCCTGGTTCACCTATAAGCACCGGGTTATTCTTAGTTTTTCTCGAGAGGATCCTGATAACGTTTCTTATCTCGGAATCCCTTCCTATGACAGGGTCTAGTTCATTGTCTCTCGCCCTCTGCACAAGATCGGTACCATATTTGGCAAGTGCATCATAGGTATCTTCGGGATTGTCTCCCGTGACAGGTGAGGTCTTGACCTTGGAAAGTTCCGAAAGAAACGCTGACTTTGTGATAGCATGATCTGAGAATATCCGTTTGATGACAGGAGTAGCGGCAGCGAAAATTCCCAGCATCAGATGCTCAACGGAAATATAACCGTCTCCTCCCTCCTTTGCGGCTCTCTCCGCCGCATTTATCACCCTTCCTGTTTCCGGGGACATATATGCTTCCGCTCCCGTGCCTACTTTTGGCAGTGCGGAAATGGCAGTGTCAAGTTCCGATAGTACTGTATTGCAATCAACTCCCATTTTTCCCAACAGCGACGGTATCAGGCCTCCGTCCTGATCTACCAGGGCATAGAGGAGATGTTCAGGCATAATGCTGCTGTTCCGGTTCTCCTGCGCCATCGCATTTGCTGTCTGCAGAGCATCTATGCTTTTTTGTGTAAGATTCTGGGCATTCATTATATGTGCACCTCCGAGTTGATCATCTGTGAATAGTACGCCGCCTCCACCTCATGCTCATCCATCCTGCCTGTGAGATAATTCTTCATCATTCTGTCGAACAGCTTGATATACTCGGCAAGGGCTGACGCAAGTTCATCCGTGCTGCAATCTCTGTCCGGCACGGAAATGCTTCTGACGAACTTCCCGTCATACAATGCATAATCCGCACGCTTCCCGATCACAGGAGCCAGATGCGCGTCTTCTATTCGCTTCCACATGCGGAAGAACTCTGTCATCGCCTCGATAAGACTGACCGACTGCGTACGGAATATAACAGACAGTTCGCCTATGGATTCGCCGGCGCCTCTGTAAAGCTCCACTTCGTACTTGACAGTAGGCCTGTATTTATATTCCAGTGAACTTTTGAGCGACATCGAAAAAGTGTTCGGCGCAAAGAACGGCACAAGTTCCCTAGAAGGGGCCATGAGCTGTTCTATTGCAGACAAAACATCATTGATGCGGCGCTCCGGAGTTGTATAGTCAACATATTCGGCAAGGATCTGGTTGATCAGAGCTGATCTGTTAGTCCCAAGCCTGTGGGCTAGGATGTCCACCTCTTTGACGACCTCATCATTCAGCATAAGGCTGTAAAGCGTCTTTTTCATATGATCTCTATCCTTTCATTTTCTATTGCATATGATATCATCACATAAAAAATTTGTCAAGATTTTTATATAAATCTAAATGCAATTTATTTTATACTCCGTGCATTTTTGTTTGTATCTTAACTTCTTGATTTTTTACAATCTGTTGGTTATAATTACACAGCGACAAGAAACGACATATATGCAGCGGTATCGAAGAGGTCATAACGGCCCCGACTCGAAATCGGGTAAGCCCTTAACCGGGCCCGTGGGTTCGAATCCCACCCGCTGCGCCATTCTAAAGCTTTGATTTGTTCGCAAATCAGAGCTTTTTCTTATTATCTGCTGTTTTGTGTTTCAAAATGTTCTGCTCGCTCAGTTTTTCCTGCTTGTTTTCCTGCTTATAAAAAAATAAACCGTGGAATTAACCACGGTTTACCGCTATAAGCTGCTCTATAAATGCCTGTTGCCGTTGTGCGTGTTCTTCTTTCATCCGCTCAGAAACATGACCGTATATATCAAGTGTAAAGGCTGCTGTTGCGTGTCCTAATGCGTCCTGTACGGTTTTAAAGTCATCCCCGTTCTGTAAGCTGTCTACTGCGAATGTGTGTCTTAAATCGTGAAAACGGCTATCTGGTGAACCTATTTCGGCAGCAACCTTTTTGAATCCCTTTCGCAGAGTATCGGCGCACAAATGCTCTCCGTGTTTATCGGTAAAAACAAGTGTTGTTTCCTGTTCTTCCAATGACTGAAAGCCTTTCCATAATCCACCCGCTGCGAGTTTATCAAGCTTCTGTTGTGTTTTCTGTTTCGTCAGTATGTCTATTACAAACGGAGAAAGCTTTATTACTCTCGTTTTGCTGTTCTTTAGCGGGGCAAATGTGTAACCACCATCATTTACAGGACGCTTCTGCAGTTGCCTATATACCTTTAATGTTCCCTTCGTAAAGTCTACACAATCCCATGTTAACCCGATTGCTTCACCTTGCCGCAAGCCTGTAAAAAGGACTGTAAGCAGCACATACTCATAATCAGTACCCTTCACAGCTTTTATCATGGCTTTTTGCTGTTCTTCTGTCAGCGGTTCAACTTCTTTCCTTATTACTTTGGCTATCGTGGTATGCTGAGCGGGATTTGATTTAATTAATCCCTGTTCAACTGCCGTATTTAGGCATTTTTTCAGAATACCGTCAATATTTTTAATTGATTTCGGAGCTAACGGCTTTGATGTTACCTTGTTACCACCCTCAGCAAGCTGATTATAAAACTGCTGAATCTGTACTGATGTAAGCTTAGACAGTTTGACCGCTCCCAGACTTCCGCAAATATGATTCTTTCCGAATGATTTATATTGCTGTATTGTGGCGAATTTCTTATCTTTGCAATATACATCAATCCAAGTATCGAACCATTCTTTTACAGTAAGCTTTGACGGTTCAAAGTAAGAACCTTCATTGACAGAGACCGCTGCGGCTTGCATCTTCTCCCTTACTTCTTTCTGTGTCTTTCCCGTGAATGTTTTACGTTGCTGCTTGCCGCTGCCTGTATCAGTGCCGATTGTAATTTGACCTTCCCAGAAAGTATATGTTTTTCCGTTCCTTGTAACGGTTCTCTTATGCAGCGTTCCGCTGCCTTTAGCTGTTCTTCCCATTATTTGACCTCTTTTCTATCTCTGTAAAGCCTGTAATAGTACCATGCTTGTTTATTCGCTTGCCGCTCACATTCCTTATCTCGCAGCAAACCATCAACGTGATTGTGTTTTCTGTCAAAATGATTCATGTATATGTGTGCAAGCTCGTGACCTAATATAAATCGCTGGACTATTGGAGCAGCCGCCCTATCTATCACAATTATGTATTCATCAGCGCACACTATGGTAATCCCTCTGAATAACCGTTTAAGCTTTTGCGGTATATCCTCATCCAGCAATACTATTGTTTTCCCTTTGTATGTCAAAGTAATTCCCCCCTTCAAATAACATTATAACCATTAATGTATATTAGTCAAGAAGAAAATAACCATTGATGTTTATATGCTGCTGTGATATACTCTGACAGAGGTGATTAAATGGCAGTATCAGAAGCACACAAGAAAGCGTCAAGAAAATGGGATAGCAGCAGGGATAACATTATGATTCGTCCAGATAAAGAAACAGGCGCAGCTATAAGAGCTGCTGCCGCTGCCGCTGGTGTTAGTGTTCAGAAATTTATATTGACTGCTGTTGAACACTTTATGAACACAAACAAGAAATAGAATTATTTGCGGTGGAGCGTTATAAAGGTGAATACACAAAATCTTACAAATGAAGAACTCGATAAAATGATTGCCGAGAAATACGGTGAGAACTGGACATTTGACACCGTAGATTTTGAAGACGAACTGATAAAAGAGTTTATTGACCGCATTTCTACCTCTGGAAATGCCAGACATTAACTCAGTGTATAAAACGTGTATAAACCACCATATAAAAACAAAGATAATAGTGTTTAATTGCATTATACATTAATGTATATTTATACTATTTTACTTTTGTAAAAAGAAAGTTGCAGATTTTAGGTGAAACACCTATTTTCTGCAACTTTTTTCGTCTTTCATATTCTGGATAATCTCGCATAATAAATATTGAACGAGATATATCGCTGTTTTGCATGGCTAATAGCACTTATCTGTGTATAATCTTTGTATATTGCGTGCATCTCTTTCTATGGTCTGTAACCTACTCCATGCCGCAGCCGTAGCAGCTTATCTATAGCATTTTCTTTGATTTCAAAGACTTGTCTTGACGTTAAATCTGTATCTACTGATATTGCCGTTGCTCTTTCCCTTTTTATAACTAAGCGTTCAATTACAATCCTCTCTTGTTCTTCAAGCTGGGAGAGCAGCCGCTCAATGTCTGCTATGTGTCTTTGCTTATAGTCATATACGAGCGGATTATTGATAATTTCAAGTTCTTTTCGGTCTGCTGGTAGTGCTCTCAAATCCTCTATAAGCCATGCCATATAATTCATATCATAACGCCTTTTACCTTGTGTTTTCAGTCTTTACATGATATAATTAACATGCCCAGATAATATCAGAAGCACTTGTTATTATCAGTGTAGATAGTGACATTAAAGCAGTTATGTCGCTGTCTGGCGGATTCTCAGTCTTTGTAGTATCTAATTTTCAGTCTTTTTACTGCCCTTTTCTTTTTTATCCCAACTTCGGCATGTTGTACGGAGCTCCATAACGGAGCTCCGTTTTTTTATCCTTCATCTGTGAAGTATTCTTCCAGCTCTTTATCAATCCCAGAGAAGTCGATTTCTTTCTCTGGGTCTGCTCCAGCGGAATAATATAGAAAATCCCCGAGCTTCTGCTGAAAGTCTTTTCCCTTGCTTGCTTCTTTTGCCGCTTCGTCTGCTATCACGGCATATTCATATAACAAGTTTGATTCAAAGACTTTTTTCAAGAATTTCAATTCTTCTGCTTTACCTTTGAAAGCGTCAAGCATTGCAGAGACAGCGGCTTCTGGTAGCTTATTTCCAGCCGCATTGATGAAGTTGAGAGCTTCAAGCATTTTCGGATTTGTATAGTCAAACGGGTCTGGCTGGAAATTCATTTCACTGAGAGCATCTTCTGACTTTAGCTTGATACTGTTCAGCCTTTCAATAGCCTTTTCTCTTGCAACAACCCGCTGCTGGATTTTATATTCAGAGCTCCACATATTGTTGTCGGTTATCTCTGAAAGTTCTTTACGGAGCTCTGCTTTAACGGCGTTTATCTCGTTGAACAATCCTCTGATAATGGCTTTTTTTGTTGTATTCTTCATTTTTTTCTCCTTTTCACTTTTTTGTTCTGTTCTCATACTTACCTTTGATTTCTTTTAGCTTTGATAGGTACTGCGCATAACTGGTTTTAGATAGTCTACATTCAAGAGTTTTCTTCATTTCCTTGTGCAGCTCATTTGCATCGGCGTGGCTTACATTTGGTATTATCTCGCTGAAAAAGCGGTAAGCCTGTTCTGCGTCCATATCATAGAAACAGCGTAATAGCTGCAGCATTTCATCTCGCATACTCACCATATTATGTTATACGGGCTGTTTTCTTCACGCTCTCTCGCTGCAGCAGACTGTAACCGTGTCACTGTTGTAATAATGGCTTGTGCTGCGTTCAGTCGCACTTGCGGGGCATTGTTTATATCGTCCATGATTTCAGCCATAGTTGAAACAGATTTCAGCAGCATCCGTTGCGCCTGTTCAAGACACTTAGCGAATATAACTGCTTTAGCATCAGAAAACGCCCTCTGAAACGCATCTGATTTCATCCGTTTATATAGATAGCTTTCACTTATTCCCAGCTCTGAGGCTGCAGCGGCGTTTGTGTCATTAGTAAGCAGAGCAGTTATTATACTGTCGTTTGTTAGCGTCATTGTAAGCACCCCCTTTCATGTACTTTTCTCGAACTTTTCGGTGTATATAATGCGCTCTGTCGCTCGTTCTCTATTAGTTGATAGCATAGAGAAAACGGGGGCGGCGGTTAGTATCCTTATGCTATGGCAATATATATTGTATATGTGTGCCAAATAGACACCATTAATCTGACCGTTAACGCCCTGTTTTAGTGCCAACTGGACACCATAAACCGCTTTCCCGTTTCTGTTATAGTGTCCTCTTTGCATCAAACAGACACCTTTATAGTGTCAAAATGGCATAGCGGAAATTACTCTTTCGCTTCTCTGTCTTTCCAGTCATAGACAAACTCATATACGTTAGCTTGCCGTGTATATAGAGCATGATTGCACTTGATAAATCCCTGTTCTTCGAGTTCTTCTATGAATCTTCGAGCAGTTCTGACTGGAAAAGAATACTTTTTCATAGTAGAGTTCGGAAACTTAAAGGATTTCTGCCCGCCAGCTTCAAGAGCCATACACAGATAGAGCATCTGAGCGCCATAGCTTAAATTCTTGTGAAAGACTTCTGACAGCAGAAACGAGTTTGACACTTGAATGAATCTGCCCTCATCCCTGTTCGTTTTCTTTGCCGTCAGCCATAGCAGAAACTGACAGTTTACCGCTGCTTTATGTCTTGCCATTGGCTGCCCTCTCCAGTGCTCTTGCTGTCTCGTGAATCTCACCAGCTCGGAGTTGGAGAGCTGCTACGCATCTCAAGAGTTCTTCCCGTGAATCAGCTAACCAGTAACCGCACTCAGAATCACTCAAAATCGGCGTTCCATTTCGTCTTTCTCGCTGGATGGTTCTCCGTACCTCTCTGGGCGAAATATCTAACAGGCGTGATAATTCACGGCATGTAGTAGCGTTGTTTCGTCCATGCGAGAGCATACTTGCTATTGTGCCTTTGTTCGGTGTATAATCTGATAAGGGCAGATTGCTGAATCCCTCAATATTCATCTGCTTGCCGCTGTCGAAAGTACCAGTTTCGGCGGCGGTTCTTCTTTTCCCGTTCATTTTTCCCCCTCAGTCTGTCTGTTAATCCACGCTTCAAGCTTTTCACGATTGATTAACCGTCTGCCGCCAATCATAAAGGCAAAGTCACAGTCATCCCGCTTTATAAGCTCGTACATTTTCGTTTTGCTTATCCCTATTGCAGCCGCAGCATCAATAACACTCATAGCTATTGGTGTAGCTTCAAATTTTGGTCTACCAGCTCTAACTAATTCCATTTAACCTTTTTCTCCTTTGTCAGTACTGTTGCTCTGTTTTTCAGTCTCTTTTGTGAGTCTGTTTTCCCAGTATCTTCGGTTGTTTTCCTTAACCTTGTCTGGATTTCGCTTACGCCACGCTCGATAATAGGCATTTCTGAGTTCACGAGCTGCATTGCTTATCTCTGTCAAAACTTCACCCCCTTTCAATAAAAAAACCGCAAAATGAAAAAAGAACAATGACCTTAGAAACCTAAGGTATTGTCCTTTCTACCTTCATTATGCGGATTTAAAAGAAACGAATAGTTGCCGCCAGCCGTTTCTTTATCTGATTATAATTGTAAGCCTCGAAATACACTAAAGTCAATCGACAAAAAGTGGAATCTTTCCCCTACTCTCTACGATAGATAATAAGAAAGATAAACGGATAAGTCAATGACATAAAAGTGACATCTGTTCCCCCTGTTTTTCTACGATAGATTATAAGGAAGATAAACAATAATGTCAATGAAATAAAAGTGAAATCCCGTTAAATAAATATCAATAATGCTCTGTAGTTTTCCTGCTATTTTTCCTGCTTAACGCTTTGCCGTTTCTGTTTTGTATATAACTGCATCGGAAAAAATCCCTTACAAATCGGCTATAAAGAACCGCAATTACCTGTATCGGAAGTATATTTTGTAATTCGAATCCCACCCGCTGCGCCAAATAGTGAAGCATCCTCTATTCCATACTGATAGGGGATGCTTCCTGTGTTTTCAAATAATCTGCCAATCGCGTGCTTTGACATAAAACACGGTAATTCTGATAGAATTGCTGTGCTTTACTATTTATGCTATGATAATTTCATACTTGGAATAATGGTTTTGCGTCATCAGTCAAAATATCAGTTATATCTGGAGAATTGAGATGGAAAGCAGAAACTGCTGTACAAAATACCCTGTATTAATGATCCATGGCGTCGGCTTCAGAGACCTGAGATGGCCTTTGTATTGGGGCAGAATACCCGCTGTTATTGCCAGTACAGGAACTGTATTATTCTACGGGCAGCAGGACTGCTGGGCGCGTATAGAAGATAACGCACGGTCGATAAAGGCAAGGATCAGACAGATCCTGGATGAAACAGATGCCGAAAAAGTGAATATCATTGCACATTCAAAAGGCGGCCTGGAAGCCCGGATGGCTGCCTCCTCTCTGGGAATGGGAAACAGCATTGCAAGCATCACAACAATCGGGACGCCGCACCGCGGTTCAAAAACGATAGACAAGCTGTTGAAAGCGCCGGATTCATTATTTAATATAGCATCCTTTGCTGTAGATAACTGGATAGGTCTCATTGGCGATACAAAACTGGATTTCTACGCTGTATGTAAAGATTTCTCCACCGAATACGCGGAAAGATTCAACAGGGAAAACCCGGATGTTCCTGGTGTCTATTATCAGAGCTATGCCGGTGTAATGAAAACCCCGCTTTCGGATATCAATCTTTCGACAGCAAATGTGATCGTCAGGCTGATAGAAGGCGATAATGACGGGCTTGTAAGTGTTGAATCTGCAAAGTGGGGTGACTCTTTCACTCTGCTTACCGGCCGTACAAACAGGGGCGTTTCTCATTACGATGAGATCGATTTCAGGCGTGCCCCTCTCACATCAAAAAAATACGGAGATGGTGTAGCCGATATTTGTGATGTATATCTGTCGATTATAAACGGTCTTGTAAAATGCGGTTTTTGATTCAAATTCAAAATAAGCCTTATGAAGTAATAAATTATACTACGGGAGTTTTTCAAAGGAGAATCTATGAAAGCATTAATACTAAACGGAAGCCCAAGAAAAAACCGCAATACCGCCATGATGCTCAGGTCTGTGCAGAAAGGTGCTGAATCTGTCGGTGCTGAAACGGAATACATAGATCTTTACGATCTGCAGTACACAGGCTGCCGCAGCTGCATGCTCTGCAAAAGAAAAGGTGCAGAGCGGTGCAGATGCTACTGGAAAGATGACCTTTCTCCTTTGATCGACCGAATTTTTGCCGCAAATGCGCTGTTTATAGGCTCGCCCATCTATCTTGGCGACATTATAAGCCAGGTCCACGCCCTGATAGAACGGCTCCATTTCTGCGCACTTTCCTATGACGATTATTCAAACTACTTTAAAGGCAGGATCAATGTAGGCCTTATATTTACAATGAATGCGCCGCAGTCGTATTTTGATAACTTCTATAAATCAGAATGTAATGCTCTTTCAGAAACTTTCAGTTTCATGAATGGCTCAGTAGGGATATGCACGAGCTGTGATACTCTTCAGGTTGACGATTACAGCAAATACAGCATGGCTGGCTTTGATGAAGCTCACAAAAAGGAGATGCATGACAAACAGTTTCCAAGGGACCTTGAGGCCGCCTTCATTTTTGGATCAAAACTTTGCACGAAATAACGGCGGTAAGTATACGTATCACAGCGAGGAAAAAACATTGATCGACAGGGAAATCGTAACCCGGGCTTTTGACCAATATACAGCCTTATATAATGCGAATGATCCCAAAATCAAACTGAAAATCGACCACACATACAGGGTAGCTGCTCTGTGTGCAAAAATCGCCCGTTCAACCAGTATTCGTAATGTCGATATGGCCTGGTTGAGCGGTATGCTACACGATATCGGCCGCTTTGAACAGGTTAAGCGTTATAACACCTTCGTTGACGCTGATTCAGTAGATCACGCACAGCTAGGAGCAGATATGCTGTTTCACGATGGACTTTTGGAGCAGTTTAAAGTTGGCTTATCCAAAACTGAAAAGCATATTCTGGAATTGTGTATTCGCAGCCACAGTGCTTACCGTCTAAGCGTAGGTCTTAATGAGACAGAAACATCATATTGCAACGTGCTTCGCGATGCTGACAAGATCGATATTTTTCGTGTAAACTGCGATACTCCGCCGGAGGAGATATATAATGTTTCCTCAGAGGAACTGAAAACCTCTGCGGTAAGTGAAGAAGTAAAGGATTGCTTCCGCAATCATACCGCTGTTATGCGGAAGCTGAAAAAAACCGCAATTGACTATATAGTGGGCCATGTGTGTCTTGCGTTCGAGCTTGTTTATCCGGTCAGCCGGGAAATTGCACGGGAGCAGGGATATGTGGACAGGCTTCTCTCTTTTGAATCTGATAATCCGGATACAAAAAACTGGTTTGAATATATGAAAAACAACATCTGGTCACCAGTGGAACAAGAAACAGATTCATGTCAATAAATATGAAACCGCATCATAAAGACAATATAAATCACAGGAACAGCACGTATATTGCGGGCGCATCCTATGTTTCAGTGACTCCAACACATATGGCTTTGATCCCCCGGACCCTTTGAGAAACCGCTATCCTTCTTCTGAAAGATGGCCAGATTTCCTGCAAGACCTGTATCCACTCCCAGTCATGCACTGCCTTAGATCACACCGCTTATTATCTTTTCACTTGTTATCAGTGATGCTGTCATACATCAACCCTCGCTTTCATGCTGACAATATCATTGAAACAGGCTGATTTCAACGGAAACAATACTTAACTCCAGCAATAATTGCTTCAGCATACTATTAAAGACATCCGCAGTATCAAATTACTGCGGATGTCTTTTTTCATTTCTTTTCTTTTTTGCAGCAGTTCATGCTGCATGCGCTGCAGTTGCCGCAGCATGATCCTCCCGAAGAGCAGCTGCAGCTTCCGCTCTTTATCCATACCCTTACGGCTATGACTATCAAAGCGGCTACACCAGCAAGGATGAGCCAGTCAATAATTCTCATGTGAAAAGCCCTCCAATATTGTAAACCAGAAACGCGACTATCCACGCGACTGAGCACTGTGCTATGACTATGAACACTGTCTTAGGTGCTGAGCCGTACTCTCTCCTGATAGTGGCCACAGCCGCGGCACAGGGTGTATATAGCAGAGTGAAGGCAAGGAATGAAGCTGCTGAAAGCGGGGTAAACAATGATTTGAGAACAGGGGTTAAATTCTCTGCACCGGTATTCATTATCACAGAGAGCGTGGAGACTACAGCCTCCTTAGCAGTAATACCCGTGACTAGAGCGGAGACCATTCTCCAGTCACCGAATCCGAGAGGTCTGAATACCGGTGAAACGACCATGCCTATCAAGGCAAGCAGGCTCTGCGACTGATCTTCAACTACGTTCAGCCTCGTATCAAAGGTGCGGAGAAACCAGATTATGACGGTTGCAAGGAAGATTATGGTAAAGGCTCGCTGCAGGAAATCCTTTGCCTTATCCCACAGGAGGAGTCCGGTATTCTTTGCGGAGGGAAGTCTGTAGTTTGGAAGCTCCATCACAAAGGGAACAGGCTCGCCTTTAAACAAAGTGAGCTTCAGTACTGATGCCACAATAACTCCTGTAACTATGCCTGTCAGATATATGATTATCATGGCAAGAGCACTCTGTCTTCCGAAAAAAGCCGCTACAAACACCGAATAGATCGGTATCTTTGCGGAACAGCTCATATACGGAATTAGGAGTATGGTCATCTTCCTGTCTCTCTCAGATGATGACGTCCGTGTTGCCATTATTGCCGGTACCGAACAACCGAAGCCGATGAGCATAGGCACGAAACTTTTTCCGGAGAGTCCAAGCTTTCTGAGAATCTTGTCCATAAAGAACGCTATCCTTGCCATATAGCCTGTATCCTCAAGTATGGAAAGGAAGAAGAACATCACCACAATCACAGGTAAAAAGCTCAGAACAGAGCCCACCCCTGCAAAAATCCCGTCTATTACCAGGGAATGTACAACAGGGTTTATTCCATAGGATGTGAGTGCTGCATCGACAACACTTGAAAGCCAGTCAATACCTGAACTGAGCAGATCCTGGAGCCATGCTCCGATCACATTGAATGTCAGGTAGAAAATGAGACCCATAATGCCGATGAAAACCGGAATCGCGGTATATTTACCGGTAAGCACCCTGTCTATTCTTTCAGACCTTGCATGCTCCTTGCTCTCCTGAGGCTTTACCACCGATTCAGCCACTGCGCCTTCTATGAAAGCATATCTCATATCAGCCAGAGCTGCATTTCTGTCGAGACCTGTCTCAGTTTCCATCTGCACTATGCAGTGCTCGAGGAGCTCACGTTCGTTATCATCAAGCCCCAGCATGTCTTCCATGCCGGAATCGCCCTCGATCAGCTTAGTTGTGCAAAACCTCGATGATATGCCTATTCTGTCCGCGTGATCCTGGATAAGGTGTATGACGGCATGTACGCACCGATGTACCTGTGAATCGTTTTCACAAAAGTCCGTCACTGACGGGAGGATCTTATTGGACGCCACTTCTACTGCCCTTGCAGTGAGTTCGCTCACACCTTTGTTCTGTATAGCAGAGATCGGGATGACCGGGACTCCAAGCGACGTGCTCAGTTTATCTATATCGACTGTTCCGCTGTTGGCTGTTATCTCATCCATCATGTTCAGCGCAATCACCATCGGAATGCGAAGCTCGAGCAACTGGAGGGTGAGATAAAGATTTCTCTCGATATTGGTTGCGTCAACTATGTTTATTATCCCGTCCGGGTGATTATTAAGGATAAAGTCGCGGGAAACCCTCTCCTCCTGAGTATATGTACGAAGAGAGTATATTCCGGGAAGATCGACCACTTCACAGTTTTTCATGCCCTTGATCCCGCCAGATTTCTGATCCACTGTGACTCCCGGGAAGTTGCCTACGTGCTGGTTTGATCCCGTAAGGGCATTAAAGAGGGTCGTCTTCCCGCTGTTCTGGTTGCCTGCCAAAGCGAATATCATTCAGCTGCCTCCAGTTCTATCTTCTCTGCATCTTCCTTGCGAAGGGTGAGTTCATATCCTCTTATGGAGATCTGGAGAGGATCTCCGAGCGGCGCCACCTTTATTTTTTTTACTATTGTACGCGGGATAAGACCCATGTCCAGAAAACGGCATCTAAGCGGCCCGTTTCCTCCGACTGTCTTTATAACGCCGCTTTCTCCCACTGCGAGTTCATCAAGTGTCATTTAGTTCTCTCCTTCTGTTGCAGCGGCCAACTGTTAAGCAACTCTAACTCTGATCGATTATTATTATAAACGCAAAACACCACTTGTCAATGGTCCATGCCGTAAAGTCTTTAATATGAAAAAAGCAGCGCTCTAAAAGCGCTGCTTTTACGGTTTACAGCCCAGCCAGATCTTTCACAACGTATTTCCACAGCAGCATCCAAACTACAAAAACCAGTGCCAGTGTAAGGATGAGGCCTGTAAGTGTCCAGCGTTCTCTTATGAGGCGCCGTGCTTTTTTGCCATAGATTATCCTCCGAAGAATGCGGAGTATCACATCTATAAGGATTGCTGGCGCGAGGAGCATCGTGGCATACTGTGTGATATGCTGGAGTAAGCCTTTTCCCGGAAGTTCTGTCCAAAGCCTTATACATGTAAGGACTGACCACCCGACATAGACAATATACATTATCGCCCGGATTATCTTATACGCCATCCTTCCGGATCCGGAACCGCTTTCCTCTTTCTTTTCAGCTGACGGTACTGGTTCATAAACGCGCTGCGAGTCTGCGGCAGGAGCAGAAGTCGGGTAACTGACAGCAGGTCTGTTCATTCCCTCAGACTGACTGCTATCCTTCATTGTTTCAGGAAAAAAATTGCTTTTATCTTCCATAGTTCCCCCTTTCTTGATAAGCCAGTTTACATCCCGGCATTTTCTCAGTTCATACTCCTACTGTTATTCGTAATCATCTATGCGGAACTCGTAAAACCAATGCCCTTCATTCGGATCGGCTCGGAAAACTATTTTTGTTGTCTCATGTGGCGGAAGAACAGTGCTTACTTCATCTTCATTGGCAAGTTCACCATTTTCGTTGTAATCGGAAAACCAGATAGTAATACTGACTTTATAGTCTGTGTTGTTTGGTAGTTCGATATACTGCTCGGTCTCAGATTCCAGTTTTGAATCCCTGACGCCTTTAAACCCTTTGGAAATCTGATCAATAACCGTTATAAACCCGTTCCAGCGTTCGGAAGATTCAAAAAATCGACTTATCTCTTCCCAGTCCCCACTATCAAACGGATACATCTCATTTATAATCTCAAGGCATTCGCTTTCAAGGGCATAGTATTTATAAATGCCTTTCTGATACTCCTCGTATGCCACAGAATCGTACGTTTCCTCTGCTGTGCATTCTCCGCGGAAGGCATTTATCAGTTCTTCTGCAAAAAAGGCAAGTTCAGAGTCGTTAAAGAGTTTGTCCGAGTATCCCGCCAGCTTATCAGCCGCATCTATAATACTTTCTGCAGCGGCTTCTTTTGCTATGATGTCAAGGCAGGCATCTTTCAAATCGCAGAGAAAAGCATAGTCCACAGAATTTCTGAAATAACACTCCCCGCGAAGATCATCGCTGTCAGCAAAGCTTGTCTGGTCAAACTGAGCGATTGCCTCCTCATACTTTCCTTCATCCATCAGCACAACACCATAGCTGTATCGGTATTCAGAAAGAAGATCTTCCGATAATTCGAATGAATTGTTCTCCAACAGAGCTATAGCAGATTCGAATTCCTCATTCTCAGCTGCCTCCATCGCAAGATAATATCCCGCTTCGTCTGAAAGTTTCTTAGCTTCTCTACCCTCTATGTCCCTGAGGCATTCTACGGCTCCCTGCCAGTCTTTCTCCGCAATTGCTTCCTTTGCGAGAACGATGGCAGCCTTTTGCGCAAGGTTTTCAGCTTCAGCGCTACTCTCGGGAACACTTTTTGCATACATCAGTGCCTTATCTGCATCTCCGGCACTCAAAGCATACAACGACGCCTGAGTGTATGCTTCGGTGCTTTTGTCTCCACTGCGGCTGAGATACTTCTCATAGCTTTCAAAAGCTCCGATATAATCTCCGGCTCCGGCTTTTGAAGTGGCCATCATCTTATCGAGATTACCAGTAAAGAGAAGAATCGCTCCGGCAAATATAATAAGTGTGAGAAGGACAAGCGCTAACAAGAGACCATACTTTTTCTTTTTAGGCTGAATCTGCGGGGCAGCCGTTGCATGAACTGTTGAATCTCCAGTCTCAGCAACAGATGCTCCTTGCTCCGCGCCCTGAGTTGAAAGAAATGTCTCATCAGGGAATTTATTCCCGCATTCGGTGCAAAACCTGGTTCCGGTCTCGTTCTGAGCACCGCATTCTGGACAGTATTTAACGCTCATCACATACCTCCTTTTTCATGTCTTTTTTAAGTATAACTTCTGCAACTTTCCAATTCAAGAATAATCGATGAACAATAAAAGCCGCGTACAGCATCGTGTACACGGCTTCTGTTATGTTATGTTGATATCAGTATTCGATTGGATCCGGACGTTCGCAGGTGGTCTTCATGAAATACTGCATGCCTGTGGCAGCGCTCTTGGAAAAACCTGTTATCGCCTCAGTGATATGTCTGGACATGTACATGCTGCATCTTGGTTTTGCTCCGTGGAGAATGCACTCTGCCATGTCGTTTATACCCATGCCTCTGTGGTTTTCTCCGATAGGTTTGGGAGTAGGGATGTCCTTATAGAGTTCCATGGGTGCAGGAGAATCGATATAGGCTACTCTGTCCCAGTAGTCGGGAATTGCAAGAGCCTTCTCCTTAAGATCCTCATATTTGATCAGTCTGAGTCCGTCTTTGTAGGTATTCGGGTCGGGACATATGAGCGCTCCCTTTGTGCCATATATCTCAAAATACGGCTGTCTGGCATGTACAACGTCGAAACTGAGGTTTATATTGCCTATTACCCCGTTTTTGAGTCTTAACACTCCGCAGCAGTTCGTATCAATCTCAACATCCACTACGTGGTCCTGAATAGGTCTCTGATCGAAAGCGCGGTTGGTGTAGCAGAAAATGCTCTCGATGGGCCCGAGAATAGAAACCAGGGCAGAAAGATAGTACGGTGCCATATCCATAACGGGGCCGCCGCCTCTCTTATAGTAGAAATCCCCTGTAGGATGCCAAAGATCCGGGCCGGGGCCAACGAAGTTGATAGTCATGCCGTTAACCTTACCTATCTCCCCTTCATCAATCAGACTGCGAGCTGTCTGCAGACCGCAGTCCAGGAAAGTGTCGGGAGCGTTGGCAACAAACAGTCCGTGAGCAGCTGCGTATTCCACTATCTCATCCGCCTGTTCAAAAGTGAGTGCCATGGGTTTTTCACAGTATACATGCTTACCGGCTTTAAGCGCCTGCATAGTAAGAGGATAGTGGGAACCGGGGCCTGTAACGATAACCGCGATATCCACTTCCGGGTCTGCAAGAAGCTCCTCCGTAGTACATGGATGGGGCACACCCCATTCTTTTGCGATTTTATTTGCTCTATCCATGTCTATATCCGAGCAGGCTACCACCTTCACGTTTTTATAGACCGGTCCAAGAGTTTTAAGGTATTCAGTACAGAACGTACCGCAGCCGATTATTCCCGCGCCGAGAACATCTTTAGCCATAATCTTTCTCCTTTTTACATTTATCAGACTGATATCATGAATCTGAACGATGTTATTGATGTTATTATATTAATATAAAAGTGAACAAACAGCAATATAAAAGCAAAGGCTGCACAGACAAATTCATCAATTTTCCCTTTAACAATTATCTGTTATCTGATATTATTTTTAAAGTATCTTGGAAAGAGGGGGGACGCGCCGCCTGTGAAAAAACTTTTGCTAATAATCCTGTTCGCAGCGATGCTGACGGTATTGCTATGCTCATGCGGTCTGCCCGGCGGTGCAAACTATTCCCCAAACACTATCAGAGCCGATGCAGTGACCTCAGCCGGCAGCTATAACAGCATACCTGCAACGGATGTTTCCGTGCCCGAAACGCAGTCTCTGATCGATGGAACCGCACTTTTTATCACTAAAGAACCAACCGATGAAACAGTACCCGTCGGTGAAGGAGCATGGTTCGTAGCAAGAGCGCAGAACCAGTTATCAATGAGATGGGAATTCATCGATAATTATGGTTCTGTCCATTCCCCTGAGGAGACCTGCCAGCTCAACGGTGAACTCGCCATCTCCTATCAGGGTGATGACACTATTGCTCTCAATACTATTCCGCTCTCTCTCGACGGTTGGTCGGTGAGGGCAGTATTTGAAGGTGAGGGCGGACCTCTCGCAGGAAGGGCCGCTAAAATAACGGTTATAGATTATGAAAACCCCTATTCAACCATTATCATGCGCTACAGTAAAGCTTTCAAATTCGGTGTCCCGTCCACTGATTACTGCAAGACAAACGGAATAAGTACTCGCGCTGCAGAGTGTTATTCCGCAGGATATGCCCTCTACGATATTGATGAAAACGGTATGGATGAACTGTTCATCGCCGCTTACGACACAGCCGCATACGGGTATCAGCGCAAAATGATATTCGAGCTTTATACGGTGGTTGACAATGAGCCCTACCGTATATACTGCTCAAAAAACGGCAACGAGATGTATCTTATAGATGAAGGCAGACTTCTTTCGATAAGCAATGCTCCGGGCATGACATCCCATGGCATTTATCATCTTGCCAACGATTTTCTCATATACGAAGAAGTCTATACGGAGGAAAACAGCAATGAAAACCCGAATGAGACCATATGGAGACACCGGCTGGACAACAGTATCGGTTATTCTGATGATGAGCCGATAAGTACCGCAGAAGCGCAAGAGGCTATAGATATACTTCACAGTCTCATTTGTCTGCCATATCTAAATCCGATCGGATGAACGTGATATGGAGGCAATGCAGGGAGGAACATCAATGCTTGAAAACTACCTTATAGTACACAAAAATATACTTCCGGATTACTATGACAAAGTAATCGCGGCAAGACGTCTGATTGAGTCCGGAAAAGTTAAAGAGGTGAGCCAGGCTGTAAAAATGGCCGGCATATCCCGCAGTACATACTATAAATACAAGGATTTCATCATGGAGCCCGGCGAGATAGCCGGAGGCCGCAAAGCAGTATTCTCCATGCTTTTGACCCATGAGCCAGGTGTATTGAGCGCTTTGCTGAACAAAATATCCTCTGCCGGCTTCAGCGTACTGACCATAACACAAAGTCCCCCTATTCATGACATAGCCAGTGTAACACTTTCTCTGGATCTGAGTTCTGCAACGTCGTCTGTTTCAGAGCTTCTGTCCTCAATGGCAGAAACAAAGGGGATAGAAAACGTTAAACTCATCGCCATCGAATAGTATCTGGCTGTAAGTTTTAACAAATATTAAAATAATTGTTTCGCGGATATTGATTGACAGGATCAATTCTGCTACTATTGTTATAGGATGTAATATATATCCCCATATATCCCCTATTTCAGAAACGATTTATGAAAGGAAACCATAAAAATGAATGAAACAGTAAAAGTTATCCTTGAGCGCTCTTCTGCCAGAAAATACCGCAACGAACATGTCAGTAAGGAAGATCTTGAACTTATTGTGCAGGCTGGCCTCAAGGCTCCCTCAGGTGGTAACAAGCAGACCCCGAGGTTCGTCATCATCACCAATAAGGCTGTACGTGACCGTCTTATGGTAATGAACGCCCAGGTCGCTGGTGCCCCCGAAGGATTCGACGTGTTTTACGGAGCGCAGGATGTAATAGCAGTCGTAGCAAAGAAGGAAGGCGACTGGGTATGCGACGGTTCCCTCGCCATGGGCAACATGCTCAATGCTGCTTACGCCATGGGCCTCGGTGCCAGATGGATCAATCGTGCCCGTCAGGTTTTCGATACTGAAGAGGGCAAAAAGATCCTTGCCGATGCGGGGCTCACCGAAGATGTGGAAGGAATAGGCTTCTGCATAGTCGGTGTTCCCGATGAGGAGCTTTCCCCGAAACCCATAGTCCCAGGAAGAGTGTACTACATAGAGTAAAAACATTCTAGTTTTTGACCGGCGGCTGCAGATTGCGGCCGCCGGTTGCTTTACAGTTGAAAATGTATTATATTTATTATTCATGTAATCCCTTGCGAATCGATCAGTCAGGCAGGTAGTGGATGAACGCTTCACAGAGTTTTGAAAATAAAAAAGAAAGGGCTGTGTTAGCCGGCCTGAGTGCTGCTAGCATGGATGAAAGCGAGCGCTCCACCGAAACATCCATGGAAGAATTGCAAGCGCTCGTTGAGACTGCCGGCGGCGAAACTGAAGCCGTAATGATCCAGGCCCTTCCTACTCCGAATCCCAGGTGCTTCATCGGTGAGGGGAAGGTAAAGGAACTTAAGGATCTTGTTTCCGCAAACGAGTGTGACCTCGTAGTCTTTGACAATGAGCTTACGCCTTCTCAGATGCGGGCCTTGAGCGAAGATCTCGGAGTAAAGGTGATGGACAGGTCCGGTTTGATCCTGGATATCTTCGCTCAGCGGGCAAAAAGCCGTGAAGGGCAGCTTCAGGTAGAACTTGCACAGTACAAGTATCTGTTGCCCAGACTGACCGGCATGTGGTCACATCTGGTGCGTCAGACTGCTTCCGGCGGCGCTTCTCCAATAGGAACGCGCGGTCCAGGTGAAACCCAGCTTGAAACAGACAGGCGCCATATACGCCGAAAAATACAAAAACTCGAAGAAGAGCTCGCAGATGTGCGCCGCATACGCGGCACCCAGAGAAAACTCAGGCAGAAAAACAAGATACCCACTGCTGCACTGGTGGGATATACCAATGCCGGCAAATCCACTCTTCTAAACTGTCTGACTGGTTCTGACATTCCAGCTAACGACAGGCTGTTCGACACACTGGACACCACCACTAGACGTTTCAGGATAGATGAGATGACTGAAGTGCTGCTGAGCGACACAGTCGGCTTCATAAGAAAACTCCCGACCCATCTTATAGAGGCGTTCAAAGCTACTCTTGAGGAGCTAAGCTATGCAGATGTTCTCCTGCATGTTATCGACATCTCAAACCCCGAATGGGAAGAGCAGGCCAGAATCGTTGACGCTCTCATATGCCAGCTTGGAGCCGAGGCGACTCCATGTATCCGCGTATTCAACAAATGTGACAGGTATGCAGGAATCCTGCCTCACGGTGAAAACAATATATGTATCAGCGCGATAAGCGGAGAAGGATCTGCTCAGCTGGTTGATGCTCTTCAGAAACTGCTCTCTGCAGACCGCAGGGAATACGTGCTTGCTATACCGTATAAGGATGCAGGAATCGTTGATCTTCTCAAGAGAGAGGCTGCTATTAGGTCCATTGACTTTGACAATGATGCGATCAGGCTCAGAGCAATTGTTAACCCTGAGATCTACGGAAGGATAAAACCATTTATTATCGATGACGGCGAAATCCGGGAGTGAAGAACTTGGTCAACAATACCGAATATTACATTCCTACCAGCTCCGGGAGAGCTGTATATGAGGAGAAGCGATCCCGTTTTATCTCATATCTGGAAATGGTGGAAACTGAAGAGCAGGCAAAAGCGTTCATTGCCGACATAAAAAAGAAGAATTATGATGCCCGTCACAACTGTTGGTGCTATATAATTAAAGACGGTCCGGAGCGTTACTCCGACGACGGAGAACCGCAGGGGACGGCAGGCATACCCATGCTTGAGGTATTCAGGCATGAGGAAATCACAAACGTAGTTTGCGTAGTGACCCGATATTTCGGGGGCGTACTTCTTGGGACCGGCGGCCTTGCGCGAGCTTATACGAAAGCAGCTAAAGATGCGCTTACTGATGCCGGGATTTCTGTTGTCCGCAGGTGGATAGAATGCAACATAAGCTGCCCATATCCTATTTATGACAGGATACGTGTTGAAGCAACTTATTGCGGCGGGATAGTTACAGAGACGAACTACGGTAAGGATATCTCAATTACTATGCTTATACCCAAAGAAGCCTATGAATCATTCAAAAGGACTGTTTCAGACATCAGTTCCGGCAGTCTAGAGACTAAATTTTTAAATGTTGTCTATAAAGCCGCGCCCGTCAAATAATTAGTTGTTTGGAGTTATCATGACAAGGACTTTACATGTTTTCAAATTATTACTGGCTTCTATACTTTTTGTATCATCACTATTCCATTTATCAGAAATACCGCATGCCTATGCAGAAGAACCTGCCGCTGAAGATGAGTCTGCATCAGGATATGAAGACTGGGACAGCCTTATTGAAGCATTTCTAACGGAAAACAAATGCTATAACAACAATGCAGTTGCTATCGGTTATTATAATACCGTCACCGGCGAGGAGCATTACTACCGTGGAGATGTCTATATGGAAACCGGAAGTCTGTATAAGGTGCCTCTGAATATGGTATATGCCGAGAGGATATACAAAGGAGAGATGGATTTTGATACAAAGATAAACGGCACTTATTACAGTACTCTCCAACGCGGTTCTCTTACTTATTCAAACAACGGGGATGCAACCACACTTTGGAGAAATCTGGGTGGATATCATTATTTCCGCGAACTTATTGCCCCGTATATGGGCGTTGATCCGGATACTGTGGATCATATCTACTATAAAAACAGGTATTTTACAGCAGAACAGGTAATACACTGCCTGCGCATATTATATGAAGACCAGGAACGTTTCCCCGGAATAATCGACTGTTTGCTTGAGGCTGAGCCGAGCAATTATTTCAATTATCATCCTCAAGAGTATCAGATAGCTCACAAATACGGCTACATTAAGGATGATGCCGGTTTTTCCATATGTGACTGCGGGATATGCTATACGGATGAGCCTATCCTTATTACCATGTTCACTTCGAACGTTCGGCACCCCAACCATCTCCTTGCAGACTTCTGTACATTGGCATGCAATTACGCACAGCAATCATATACAGCTCGTCAGGAAGCAATTCCTGAAGCAATTCCTACAGAAACTGAACAAACAATTGAACCCGAGATTCCTGAACCGAGCACAACGCCGGAGCCAATACTATTTGAAGACGAGTTTCCGGATGATGCCAACACCGTTTCCGATACCCATATCTTTTCCGATAGCCGCAACGTAAAACTGTTTGTCTTAATCTCCATTCTTGCAGCAGCTGCAATAGTTGCCGTCTTCATTATGGCGTTTAAAAAGAAGCTTAACCTCTTTTGGGGGATAATGGCAGTCCTGTTTGCATATGCTGCAGCAGGGGCTTGTATCATAGGCATGACGGACGGTACGCTTTATACCAAGACGGAAGGTAACCCGCAGGATACTGTAGTATCATATCTTGACAATTATATATCCGGCAATTATTCCATTGCCTCCGAATATTTAACTGATCACTCTGTAATCGGATTTATCTCAGACTCAGCAGATCCGAATTCGGTCAGACTGCTCGAATGTCTGAAAAACAGCTATTCCTACCAGCTTTATGGGGACTGCCGAATTGATGGATTAGAAGCCAAACAGAGAATAGTGCTGACTTATCTGAAACTGTCTGATATAAAAAGTGATCTCTTGGCTAAAACTAATGAGACAGCTCAGAAACTGGTCGAAGAACTTCCTTCTGCAAAGATCTATGATGAAAACGGCAACTATCTTGAATCTTTTACAAATGCCGCATATGATCAGGCACTAGATGAGGTACTTTCGGACTGTGAAAAGTATTATACAACTGTACCGATTGACCTGACTCTTTCATATTCAGATAAACAATGGCAGCTCAACATGTCTCCCGAATTGCTGTCCGCTTTATGCGGCGGAGAATAATAAGCAGGAAGGAGGGGTTTAAGATATGCCCACAGACGCTAATATGCAAAACCCTAGCCATACTGATACCCGCAAGTCAGTAACCATTCTACTGTTTATTGTTTACTCGCTGATACTGATTATTTCTACCGCATGGATACTGTTTTCGATCCACCCTGATATCCCAGAACGTAAAACAGTTCATGCCGAAACATCTGTCAACGATTTATCTCAGCATCTTGATCTCACGGCTTGCAATCTGAAAAGCGATGCTCTCTCGGACATAGTATATATCAGAAAACAATATAAGATCCCTGAAGATTCTTCGACTGCCCCTGTTCCTGATAAGTCCAGGTTCGGAGAAACTTCTGATCCAGCAGTTGTTCAAGCTGTGATCGATGATTCCTCAGAACTTCTTGAAGGTCAACATTTTGCATGGAATCAGGACAGGCATTTCTTCGCGGGGTCAAAAATCAGTTATTATTCTGATGATACTATACTTGCAGTCACTTGGAAGGAGAAAGTCGGAAACAGGGTATTGACTTTTGCAGAGGTGAAAGTCGCAGACGGTTCTCAGCTCAGACGCGCTCTTGCAGGAGATTCATACAGTTCCAGCATCCAGCTCAAAGCGTCTGATATGGCAAAAGCCGTTAATGCCGTAGTAGCTATAAACGGTGATTTCTATGCTTTCAGAAAGCTCGGCGTAGTGGTATATAAAAGGAATCTTTACAGATTTTCCCCCTCCTCGCTCGACACATGCTTTTTCACTGCGTCAGGTGATATGATATTCTCACATGCCAAAAAACTGCATTCTTCTGAAGAGACCGAAAAGTTCATTGCTGATAACGATATTATTTTTTCCACCTCTTTTGGCCCGATACTTGTTGAAAACGGTGAGATATATCACACAGAGTACTATCCAGTCGGAGAAATATCCAACATATATGCCCGATCTGCAATAGGATTAATCGATAATCTGCACTATCTTCTGATGGTAACAAGTTCCGAAACAGCCACGTCAGGTATGCGAGCCTCAGATGCCGCAAAAATAATGCATGACAACGGTTGCTACATGGCCTATGAGCTTGACGGAGGTCAGACTGCAGTAATAGTTTTTAACGGCGTACCTGCAAACAAAATCGTATTTGGCTCTGAAAGAACTATGAGCGATATAATTTATTTTGCTTCGGCAATTCCAAGCACGGGGGACTGACAATGAATCCTATCGCTTTAAGTCTCGGCAATATTTCCATATATTACAGTGGCATTGTTATTGCTTTCGGCACCGCCTCGTGCCTTTGTTTGACCTGGGCACTTTTTGTTTCCCATGAAGGGCAGCGGAAAAACATATGCCTGTTTGTCCCTATCGCACTAACCCTTTCTGTTTTTCTTTCACGAGTATTACACTGGTACTGCCACACGGAACAGTACATGAGCTTTATCAGTGCTGTGACCGATTACGGAACAGGCGATTTTGTCCTTTCCGGGGTATTTATAGGGCTGATGATAACATATGCTCTTCTTTCGATATTCTGTAATAAGGATCAGCTTTCCCTGCTGCTTGACTGTCTTGCACTGGGTATTGATACATTCATAATCTCTGTAAGGCTGTCTTGCATCTTCAATTCAGCTTTTAGAAGCAAAATTTCAGTCAATGAGCCATCATTTCAGCATCTTCCGCTGGCAGCAGTTTTTTATAATTCATCGGGATCAGTGGAATACAGACTCGCGGCATTTTTCATAGAAGCTATACTGCTAGCTCTTCTGCTGATATTACTACTGGTGTTTTTTTCAAAGATAAGAAATACTCCCGCCAAAAAAGGAATGAGCAACAGCGGGGGTGTCTGGCTTATGTTTATTCTTTGGTACAGCGTCATAGAAGTCGTGATGGACAGTACCAGATATGATTCAAGTTTTGTCCCTTTCAACGGATTCGTCAGCGTGGTACAGACTTTCTGCGGTGCGATGATGCTGGCAGTACTGATATATTACAGTATTAGATCTGCTAAAGCCGACGGACTTAAGTTATATCACTGGCTCATCTGGGCAGGATGGTTCATTTCGCTAGGAGGAGCAGGGATAAGCGAGTATCTTGTTCAGAGGCATGGCGACTGGTATCTTTCCTGTTATTTCCTTATGAGCATCTGCCTTGTGATAATGGCTGTACTCACTGTAAGTATGTACAAATATCAGTGCAATATACATTCGTCTGAAGAGACATAATCATAATAAGCAGCACACCGGAAGGACTGTGGTCCATCCGGTGTGCTGCTTATTATGTCATTATTCAAAAATCATCCTCTGAAATACGCGATGTAGACAAATTGCCTCCGGCAACTGTATACAGCGTGATGGTGTAAGTCTGGTAATAAATATAATTTCCACTCCTGCTGGTGCTCATATCCAGTGTGGTATCTGCGGAATAGAATCTTGTATCGCTTCCGAAAAGGTCCTTGCTCCCGTACCATTTGCTGCCAGTAGCATATTTCAATGTATACTCACCGTTCTTTATGTGCACAGTGGCACTCTTGTTAGCACGAACATATATCGAGACAAAATTATTCGGATCTGCAACACTGACTACTTTAACAAATACAGGTGTATCTCCTGCCTTGACCTGGAGCGTACAGTATCCGCCCTTGGCTTTTGAAGTGAATATCTTCCCGTTCGCAGGTTCCGCAATGGCTTTTTTCAGCGTATTGAGTGCCTTGTTCACATCTGTCATGTCAGTGCCGGAATAACGTTCCTTGCAGTCTTTCAGCAATTTTTCTGCTGTCTCATAGCTGGATTTCTTCATGAGTGCGTTTGCCTTTGCCACATATGCTTTAACAGCATTTTTAACCACGCTTCCCTGAACATCTTCAGCTTTGCGGTCCCCTATATATTCCTCGGCAAAAGCAATGGCATCATCATACTTTTTATCATCGATAAGCTTCTTCACCTGTGATGATGCAGCTTTATCTTTAAGACCTTGAAGGGTATATTCCGCTTTGTCTATTAAATCGGCAGTCTCGACAAGTTCTCGGATATCCTCCGGAAGCTGTTCAAACTGCTCACGCACCTTCTGAACTGCTTCTTCACTCTCCTCAGTTATATTTCCAAGCGTTGCGATGATTGCATCCATTTCTTCAGCCTGAACTTTTTTCCCGAGATATCCCAGCATTTCCTCGGCTTCCGTGAGAGTTGACAGACTGGAAACCTCAGCTTTTATCTCCTCTTCCGCATGATCATATGCTGAGCGGGCTGCTTTTATACTCTCGCCGCTTTCGAGGGTCACTTCTCCGATCTCAGCAATAAGAGCATCGATCTCTTCTGCAGCCTTCTCGACCTCAAGCCTGTGAAACGTCTTCTCTGACTTTTCAAGTTCAGGAAGCATCTGAACAGCAGTCTGCACTTCCCGATCAGCCGCGTCGTATGCAGAGCGGGCAGCATCAATAAGCTCACCACTCTCTAAAGTAACCTCTCCAACAGACTCGATAAGCTCATCTATCTCATCTGCGGCCTGCTGCACAAGAATAACATGGTACCTCTCTTCCGCAGCAGACAATTCTTCTGCATTTGCAACAAGAGCACGTGCATTTGCCTCCAGCGCATCATACGCAGTACGGGCTGCTTCGATCTTGTCCCCGCTCTCCACTGAAACAGTGCCTATAGCGTGGATCAGAGAATCCACCTCTCCGGCCAGGTATTTTGCCTCAGCCTGCGCAAACTGTTCATAGTATTCAAGTTCTGCTTTTTCTTCAGATGAAAGCCCTGCATATGCCTCCCGCGCTTTGGCAACAGCTTCTCCGTCTGGTGCTTCAACATTCAGTTTTTCAAACAGTCTGTCTGTTGCTGCAGCCTCTCTGCTTTTGCATCCACTCAGCAGGACACAAAAAGCAAGCATAATGCTTAGAACAAGTATAAGAGTTTTTGCTGCCAGATTACTCTTCATCTTAATCAGCTCCTCAAAAAAAATGAATCTATAATTTAAATGTATGAATATTGCGGAAAACCAAACTGAAAACTGCTGTATTGTTGCAATTTCATACTAGCATATGCTTTTTTTTAATGCAATAAAAACAGATGGCCATATACATATCCTGCTTTGAAACAGATGCCGTGCAGATGGGATAGGTTTTTCTTGTATCCCCTAATCGCAATATGATATACTGATTCAGCCATTATCAAATAACGGAGGCATTCTAAATAATGAAAAAAGTTGAAGACTATGTAAAAAGCATCCCTGATTTTCCGGAACCGGGAATCATATTCCGTGATGTAACATCCGTTGTTCAAGATCCGGATGGACTTAAGCTGGCTATAGACGGTCTTGTAGGATTTCTCGACGGACTTGACTTTGATCTGATAGCAGGCACCGAATCTCGCGGATTCATATTCGGTATGCCTGTTGCCTATCTGCTGAACAAGGGATTCGTCATGGTCCGCAAAAAAGGCAAGCTTCCTCGTGAGACCGTTTCCCGCAGCTATGCTCTTGAATACGGCACTGCAACTATAGAGATCCACAAGGATGCGATACAACCCGGTCAGAGAGTGGTGCTGGTGGATGATCTGATTGCAACAGGCGGCTCCGCTGAAGCGGCTTGCAAGCTGATTGAAGAGCTGGGCGGAACGGTAGTCAAAGCGGTTTTCCTTATGGAGCTTGCTGGGCTGAAAGGTCGTGAGAAGCTCAAAGGATATGATGTTGACAGCCTTATAATCTACGATGGCAAATAAAACCTGTGCTCTTGAAAACAGCTGATGAAATCGGATAACAAATCATTCGGGCATACCTTCTTTACGGTCCTGGGACTGATAATACTAGCCATCATCATAACTTCATTTATTCTGTTTTTCGTATGCAGAGCTAAGATGGCAAATGCAGAACTACATCTTGACGATATTTTGAGTTATGCCCAGTCTGAGCCCGACGGCCGAACGCAGCATCTATCGTTTTCACCCGAAGCGAAAATGACCATTACTTTGGATAAAAGCGACATATGGTTTTTTCTTTACAGATATTATGGAGAAAAATGGCTTGATGACACCAATGAGACTCTCTCCACGCTGAATCTGAAACTTACCGGTATGGGGATGGATATAGATGAGGACGGAATCATTTTCGATGTTGAGATGTATCACAAAAAAACTCGTCTCGCATTCAGTGTCTCTTGCAAGGCTTCATGCGCCGACGATGTGATCACGGTAAGGCCGACAGATCTGATCGTATTGGGACACAGGGTATCTTTAGCAAGGTTTACTTCGACAAAGCTTGCAAAGCTTCTGCGGATCACCAAGCAAAATATGGAATTTACCTATACTCCTGAGCTCACTTTTATCAAGGGGATAAATACTATTGCTCTTGGAAACGGGACATTGAGCCTTACCGGCGAAATGGCAACGGATTACCTTGAGCAGAACGTTATATCGAGCCTCAGGATCATGATAATGAGGTTTGCCCAGAAAGAATGCTGCTATATAGCGCCGGTGCTGGAAAACTACTGTGATGATCCTCTGGTCTGCTATTCCTCTCTTCTACCTTATCTTCAGGCAGACCCTTCTGTATTCACCATTTTCCTCGATCAGTATTTCTCGCTCAAGTCCCCCAAATTATTTGAGCTTGAGAAGAAAAACGAGGGAATCATCTACAGGTGGTTCCCAGAATTTAAGGAAGACTATACCGAGGCATCTTTCGAGGTAAGGGAAAGTTACGAACTTTCCTATAAAGTACTGAAAAGCGCAGCAGACTACACCTCAAGTGCTTTCACTGTGAAAAATATTTCCATTGCCAAGGGCAAACTGAAATACAAAAAATCTGCATTCAGCTTCAATTCATTTTACGGCGGAAACTATGGCATGTACTGTTCGATCATGGATCTTGAAAACAGCCGGCCTTGTTTGTATATCCGATCGACCGTAGGATACGGTAGCTATCCCCCTATATCAAAAATAATCGATTCGAAAAAAAGCCTTTCAACTACTGATATTGAAGCTGAATTCGGTTACGCTCCGGGTATACTTCTCAGAGGAGCCGACAATTATCCGTATGTTCTTGCCTTCACTGGAGGAGAGGACTATGAGGCAATTGTTCTTGATGAAGCTTATTTTCACGAACTTATGGAGGCAGAAGCTTTCCCGGTAGTCGACATCAGACCGGTTCCCTGAGTCTAATAAACAGATAACAAAAAACAGCATGGAGTCTACTACAACTCTCCATGCTGTTTTTATTTTGCCGGATCACCGCTCTTCCCTGAAATATGCAAGGCCGAGTGATGCAGGTGGCTGATTCTCCCTCTTTTTCTTTATGCTCGAAAGGACAAGTACTATTATTGTGACCACATACGGCAGCATTTTGTATAGTTCCTTAATGGCAAAGTTGCTGCTTGGGATGAAAAGATAAAGGATGTACAGGCCACCGAAAAGTATTGATGCCAGTATCCCCACATTCGGCCGCCAGATAGTGAATATGACCAGCGCGATAGCAAGCCAACCTCTGTCACCGAAGGCATTGTTAGACCATACTCCGTTGGCATAGTCCATAACATAGTATAGGCCGCCCAAGCCTGCCACCATGCTGCCTGTGCATGTAGCAACATACTTATATCTATTAACATTGATACCTGCGGCATCTGCCGTAGCCGGGCTTTCTCCCACAGCGCGAAGCTGAAGTCCGCTTCTGGTCCTCTTCAGGAAATAAGAACTTACAAGAGCGATCACTATGGCAAGATAGGCAAGAAATCCATAGGAAAGGAAGATTTTCCCAAACCACCCCGAACCTGTTGAAAGACTGATAGATCTTCTGAAGAAATTACTTGTTGAAGAAAGGGCAATTGAAGGTACTGCCGCTCCGGTAAGCTTTATGAGCGAGCCACCGAAAAAGTTTCCGAAACCTACGCCGAATGTGGTGAGAGCAAGACCTGTTACGTTCTGATTCGCTCTGAGTGTAACGGTAAGAAAGCAATACAGAAGTCCCATCAGAAGTGATCCTATGAGGCAGCACATAAGCGGTATGGACACTGCCAGGAAGCCGTTCATCTGACCAGGAACTGTATTATTTTCATATAAAAACGCTCCTATCACCCCGCAGATGCCGCCAACATACATGACGCCGGCAGTACCGAGGTTCAGGTTTCCAGATTTTTCCGTAATGGTCTCACCTGTGCACCCCAGCATAAGCGGGACACCCTGCATTACCGCTCTCGGGATAAAAGATACAAAATCGAACATTATCTGTCCTCCTTTGCCGCCTTGCGGAAGTTTATCTTATACTGGATGAAGAATTCACTTCCAATGATAAAAAACAAGATGATACCGGTCAGTATGTCTGAAAACGACTTGTTCAATCCGAAGTTTGTTGATATCTCGCCCGCGCCCCTATCAAGGAGAACAAGAAGAAAACTAGTCAGCACCATAGTAATCGGATTGAACTTTGCAAGCCATGACACCATTACCGCAGTAAATCCACGTCCGCCGGCTATAGAGGTCGTAATGGTATGATCCGTGCCGCCTACCAGCAAAAGTCCAGCGATGCCGCAGATTGCTCCGGACAGGAGCATGGTCCTAAGGATCACATTTTCGACCTTGATGCCTATATATCTGGCCGTGCGCTCGCTTTCACCAACTACGGATATCTCATATCCGTGCTTTGAATACCTGAGATATATGAACATAGCCACAGTGATAACAGCTACTACAATTATATTAAGGAGGTACTTGCTTGAACCAATCTGCGGCAGCCATCCGACCTGGCTGTTTTGATTTATGATGCCTATCTGACCTGCTCCCTTGGGAACCTCCCAGAGTATTACGAAAAACGCTACCAGCTGCGTGGCGACGTAATTCATCATAAGAGTGAAAAGCGTTTCATTGGTATTGAATCTGGCTTTGAAGAATGCCGGGATCCCTGCCCAAATTGCACCGGCCAGCACAGAGAATATGACCATAAGCAGGATAACCAGCCAGTTGGGAAGCGTGTTTCCAAGCAGTATCATACATGAAGCAGAGGCAAGCCCTCCTATCAGCACCTGGCCTTCCGCTCCCAGATTCCAGCATCTCATCTTGAATGCCGGTGTAACAGCCAGAGACACGCACAGCAGTATTGCGAGGTTCTGGAACAGCATCCATACTTTTCTTGTAGTCCCGAAAGCACCCTGAAAGATAGACGCGAACACAGCGACTGGGTTTATACCCGTAGTAAGCGTGGTTACCACGGCGCACACCAGCATTGCGCATACTATAGCCGCAACGCGTACAGCCCAGGCGCCGGCAGTTGAGATATTCCCTCTTTTGGTAATGTGGATAAGAGGCTCTTTAGTCTTTTCCATCGTTTTGTCCTCCAACTTTGGTCATCATAGCCCCTATCTCACGTTTGTCTGTATGTCTCCCATCAACTATCCCGCTAACCTTTCCTCCGCACAGAACAAGAATCCTGTCACACAGCTCGACGAGCACATCAAGGTCCTCTCCGACATATATAACAGCCACACCTTTCTGCTTCTGCGAAGTTATGGTATCGTAAATCTGATAGGATGAATTTATGTCAAGACCTCTTGTAGCATAAGCTGTGAGGAGCACCTTTGGCGCGTTGACTATTTCCCTTCCAACCAGTACCTTCTGCACATTCCCGCCGGAAAGTTTTCTCACCTGTGTTTCGACTGAGGGAGTAGCAACGTCGAAAAACTCCACTATGTTTCTGGCTACTCCGTAGGACTTTTTTCTGTCGGTGAATGCTCCTCGCCCCTCGCTGTATGATCTGAGCAGAACGTTATCGCCGATATCCATGGAGCCCACGAGCCCCATACCCAGTCTGTCCTCGGGAACAAACGAAAGAGCTACTCCCAGTTTCTTTATGTCAAGAGGATCCTTGTCTATCAGGCTTTCAGCTGTACCGTCATCTTCAATATAGCTTATATCACCTGAATCGACCTTCTGGAGCCCTGCAATTGCTTCCAGAAGCTCCTTCTGTCCACATCCTGAAATCCCCGCTATTCCCAGGATTTCACCTGTGTATGCCGTGAAGCTAACATCGTCGAGTTTCAAAGTGCCCTCTATATCGCGCACGGTTACGCCCTCAACCTTGATCTTGGGTCTGGGATTTTCTGGTTCCGTTCTTTTTATATCCAGCACAACGGGATGCCCTACCATCATGTTAGTCATCTCCTGCGCATTGGTATCTTTTGTAAGCATGTCGCCTGTGAACTGGCCTTTTCTCAAAACAGCAACGCGGTCGGAGAGATCCTCCACCTCGTGCATCTTGTGTGTGATAATCACTATTGCTTTACCGTCGTCGCGCATGTTGCGCAGGACATCGAAAAGCCGGTCTGTCTCCTGCGGTGTGAGGACAGCAGTAGGTTCATCCAGAATCAATATATCCGCTCCTCTGTACAGGACCTTGACTATTTCTACCGTCTGCTTCTGAGAAACAGACATATCATATATTTTCATATCAGGGTCCACATTGAACCCGTATCTGTCGCATATCTCACAGATCCTGGCAGAAGCGGCCTTTATATCCAGCCTGCCCGGAAGTCCGAGGATAATATTCTCAGCCGCAGTGAACACATCAACAAGCTTGTAATGCTGATGTATCATGCCGATGCCAAGATCAAAGGCATCTTTTGGGGAAGCGATGATAACTTCCCTGCCGTCTATGGCAATGGTGCCTTCATCGGGAAAGTAGATTCCCGAGAGCATATTCATCAGTGTTGTTTTGCCTGAGCCGTTTTCTCCAAGAAGCGCTAGTATCTCGCCTCTGTAGATGTCCAGCCAGCATTTGTCATTTGCAGTAACTGTTCCGAAGCGTTTTGTTATGTCCCGCATTTTTACTGCGGGGATCCGGTCATCCATAATAAGCCTCCGCTTTTGCTAAGTACCAAAGAAAGCCCTGCAAATGCAGGGCTTTCTTCAATTAAAGATCAATATGAGCGATCAGAATGCGACATCAAGGAGATCAATTCCGTCTATCTGAAGATCGAAGTAAGGAGCTGAACGGAACTCAGACTCATGGAAGTAGCCATTTGCCACAACTTCGGTGTCTGGAGTATAGGCAGGATCGGTATCGACATCAGCTTTGTAGCTGTTGACAGCCTCGCCGCCGACAGTGAAGAAGGAAGTATCGAATACATGGAGAGATCCGTTCTCAAGGGCAGCCTGAACTTCAGCGATCTTTTCAACAGTGCCGGCAGCTGCAACATCGGTGTTCACTTCGGTGAGCAGTACGGACTTGGTATCGATAGTGCCGGTCCAGTCAGCAGGGATGGCCTCACCATTCTGTGTTGCCTTGATTGCATACTCGAAGTAAGGAGTCCAGTCGATCCTGGAGGAAACGATGAAGGTGTTGGGGGCAACAGCCTTTGTGGAACCGTTATAGGAAACATTGGGGACTCCGGCGTTCTCACAGGCAGTGGGAGCACCCATGGAGTCGGCATGCTGGGAAATAAGTACGCAGTTGTCATTGATGAGCTTTGTGGCGCCTTCCTTTTCGGCAGTCTCATCATACCAGGAACCGGTGAAGGTAACTTCCATTGTGGTGGAGGGGCAGATGTACTTTGCGCCGAGATAGAAGGAGGTGTAGCCGGAAATGACTTCAGCATAGGTGAATGCACCGATGTAGCCCATCTTGGCCTGCTCGGCGGTGATATTTCCGCTATCGATCATCTCATTAAGCTTCATACCAGCAGCAACACCGGCGAGGAAACGGCCTTCATAAATGGATGCGAAAGCATTGTGATAGTTGGCAAGGCCTTCAGTGTGGGCCTTAGTGCCTGTGGCATGGCAGAACTGAACGTTCGGGAACTCCTTTGCAGCCTGGATCATATAATCCTCATGGCCAAAGCTGTCTGCAAAAATCACGGAGCAACCGGCGTCGACAAGTTCGGCAGCAGCTTCATAGCATTCCTGACCCTCGGGGATGTTAGTCTTCAGTATGCCGGTAACCCCGAGATTCGCGCAGGCAGCATTTGCAGCGTTGATGAAGTTTGCATCGTAAGTGGAGTTCTCATCGTGCAGGAAAATAAACCCCGCTTTGAATTCAGGAGCGGCACTGCCGCTGTCTGAAGACTTCCCGCAGGCGCAGAGTGCAAATACCATAACAGTAGCGAGAAGCAAAGCTATAATCTTTTTCATTTTATATCTCCCAATCTTAAATATTTATCAAACCAAAAAGGTGTTGATACAAAAACAAAAAGCCGAAGTCCGTAAAAGGCGTCTCACGGATCCCGGCAAACCTGAATGAAAAACAAAAAGCGCAGATCTTCCTGCGCTTTCGACATTCAAACTGATCATCCGATAGTCCGGCATTTACGGCGCCGGGTAGAGACGCAAAACCATATCTTTTGCTTATATCGAAAGCCTATATAAAATTGCATCGGCAATGACACTTATACAATATCATAACCGGTGGAAAAGTCAAGTATCTATTTATTTGATTTTACTATTTTTAGGGGCTATTTTTTGTCTACTATCAACAAAACTCTAAACCAGCATCCGTCATAGATGCTATCCTTGCAAGTGATTCTATCCTCAACCCTTCGGATCTCAGCCTGTCTCCACCGCCCTGGAACACTTTTTCAATGGATATGGCAGCTCCAACCACCTCCGCACCTGCCTGACAGCAGATATCTCTGAGTCCGATGAGCGCAGCACCAGTTGCAAGGAAATCGTCGATTATGAGAACTTTGTCGCTGTCAGAGAGGTAGCTTTTTGAAACCATCAGCATATTTGTGTTGCCATGAGTGAAGGATTGCACCCGAGCAGTATAAACATCAGCGGATATGTTGCTGGTCCTGCTTTTCTTTGCAAAGACCATCGGGCATCTCATGACAAAGCCCGCCATTCCTGCAAGTGCTATTCCGGAAGCTTCCACCGTAAGGATCTTGTTCACTCCGCAGCCTTCAAAAAGCCTGCTGATCTCGACTGCCATATCGTGAAGCAGGGTTGTGTCTATCATGTGGTTCAGAAATCCGTCCACCTTCAGTACTCCTCCAGGCAGAACCCTGCCCTCTGACAGTATCCTTTCTTCAAGCTCTTTCATATAATTCCCCTTTACAACCGAAAAAAGCCCGGTCGGTTCATTCAAAACTGACAGGCTTCAATCGGGTAATTCATTATTTCAGATTACACAGCGCGGGTGACCTTACCGCTGCGAAGGCAACGGGTGCAGACATAAACATGCTGCGGTGTTCCGTCCACAATGGCCTTGACGCGCTTCACATTCGGCTTCCAGGTACGGTTCGAGCGTCTGTGAGAGTGGCTTACTTTGATTCCGAATGCCACATCCTTATCACAAAACTGACACTTTGCCATATAGTTGAAGCACCTCCTTGCTTGTGTTTGGCTGTCTTTGCAAAACAGCTTTTATATAATAGCAGAACGTTTTTACGAATGCAAGGATAATTTTCGGCAAAATGCATTTTTCGGTGAATCAGTATCAGAAACAGCCTTATAAGAAAAGCATTGCCAAAAGCAGCCAAAGTGACTAATATAATATAGAAAGATTATGCCCGCCTGAATGGAGGTATTTATGGATAACAGAAAATACAGGGTAAAACTCAGCCGAATAGTTGAGGAGAACAAGCTGGAATTCATCCATAAGTCATCAAACTATGAAGAAACATATCTGACCACTGCCGATGTCAACCGGCCGGCACTGCAGCTCACCGGTTTTTACGATTATTTCGACCCTGAGCGGCTCCAGGTACTAGGTATAGTCGAAACTACATATTTAAAAACACTCACTACGGAGCAGCGCCTTGAGGCATTTGAAGAATACATGAGATATGACTTCCCTGCACTGATACTCTGCCACGAAGTGGAAGTACTTCCCGAATGTGTTGAAATGGCAGAAAAATATGACAGGAACGTACTTGTCACCAATGAGGACACTTCAAATTTCCAGGCGAACGTGATAACAGCCCTGCATAAATACCTTGCTCCGAGAATAACAACCCACGGCGTGCTGGTCGAAGTCTACGGCGAAGGAATGCTCATCCTCGGAGACAGCGGTATAGGTAAAAGCGAAACGGCTCTTGAGCTTATAAAGCGAGGCCACCGCCTTATCGCGGATGACGCTGTTGAGATAAGAAGAATTGACAGCAATACCCTGCTCGGCAGCGCTCCCGACAACATCAGGTACTATATGGAGCTTCGCGGCATAGGTATAATAAACGTCAGGTATCTTTACGGCATGGGAGCGGTAAAGGGCGCTTCCATGGTCGAAATGATCGTGAATCTTGAGCCTTGGGAAGACGGAAAAGCTTATGACCGTCTAGGTATCGTTCAGGATTATGAAGAGATCCTCGGCATCTCACTCCCTTCCATTACCATCCCAGTTCGGCCGGGGCGTAACCTCGCAGTGATACTGGAAGTCGCAGCAATGAATAACCGTCAGAAAAAAGCCGGTTACAATGCCGCTGAAGCTCTTGCTTCTGCCATAGATGCCGAGGTTGACGGAGGATTCTTCTGACATGGATATTTTCGATCCCGTAATCAAAGAGATACGTGAGATACTGCCTTCACTTCCTCTTTTTGAGAATGAACCCATGGCCAAGCATTCTTCCTTTAAGATAGGCGGCCCCGCAAGAGCATTTGCTGTTCCTGAGGATATCACTGCTTTTTCACGTATCACTCACATTCTGAAAAAACACAAACTGATGCCCTTTATCACAGGCAACTGCACGAATATACTCTTTCCTGATGAAGGTCTGAAAGAGCTTTTTATCATCTCTACAGAACGGATGAACAGAATGTTTCTGCTCCCCGACGGCAGCATCTATGCCGAAGCTGGGGTATCCCTTTCAAAGCTATCCAGCTTTGCCTGCCAGAATTCCCTTACCGGACTGGAATTTGCTTCAGGTATACCTGGAACGGTCGGAGGTGGTATCCTTATGAATGCCGGTGCCTACGGCGGTGAGATGAAAGATGTTGTCGAAAGCGTCGTTATTTACTATCTCCCGGAACAGAAACTTTATGAAACGCTCAAAGAGAACTGCGGATTCGGATACAGGAAAAGCGCTTTCCAGAATATTGCCGGCTGTGCTATAGTCAGTGCAGTGTTCCGTCTTGAACGCGGATATAAGGAAGCTATTGCAGCAAAAATGAAGGAACTTAATGAAAAGCGCCGCGACAAGCAACCGCTCGATCTGCCTTCAGCAGGCAGCGCTTTCAAACGTCCGGAGGGAAATTTTGCGGCAAAGCTTATTGAAGAATGCGGTCTGAAGGGGTATGCCGTCGGGGGAGCGATGGTATCTGATAAGCACGCAGGTTTTGTTGTAAATACCGGAAATGCCTGCTCACATGATGTATATGACCTTATGATGCATGTCCGTAACACAGTCTGGCTGCAGAAAGGGGTAGAACTGGTGCCGGAAATAATCATCCTGCCGCCAGACTATAAGCTCAGCGATAACACCCCCGACGCTCCGCTACATGTAATCAGCGGAGGTGCAGCTTCAGATGATACTGATTTCAAGGAGCAGAACTGAATGGAATTCCTGATTATAACCGGCCTTTCCGGTGCCGGCAAAAGCCGGGCGGCCGATGTGCTTGAAGATCTTGATTATTACTGCGTGGACAATATGCCCGTCGCTCTGCTCGGCAGATTCGCTGAATTCTGCATAGCTGCAGGAGGGAGATACGAAAAAGTTGCCCTTGTCACGGATGTGCGTGAGAACAAGGATTTCAGCGAACTTCTGAAAACTCTGGATGAACTGCGTTCGACAGGACTTAACTGCAGGATCCTTTATATGGATGCAGACGAAAGCACCATAATTCGCAGATATAAGGAAAGCAGACGCCCTCATCCTTTAGCTCAGAACGGCCAGTCCATCGAGGAATCTGTCAAAAAGGAGATCGATCTTCTTGCCCCTGTACGTGACAGGGCAGATCACATCGTCAATACATCCGGCCTGACTCTCGGCATGCTCCAAAACAGGATCTTTGCTCTCTTTGCGGAGGGCGGGCAGAAAAGAGAACTCAATATTCCCGTAATCTCTTTCGGTTATAAACACGGGATACCGATGGATGCCGATCTTGTTTTTGATGTACGCTTTCTTCCTAATCCTTTCTATGTAGATGAACTCAGGCCACTTACCGGGCTTGATCTTCCTGTTGCCGAATATGTGTTCGGGCATCGTCAGGCAAGGGAATTCATGGAGAAGCTTGAGGATATGATCGAATTCCTTATCCCCATGTATATAGAGGAGGGAAAGCTGAGTCTGACAGTAGCAGTAGGCTGTACCGGCGGGCGGCATCGCTCTGTTGCAATAGCAAAGGCACTTTCAGATCATCTGCGCGCCCGCGGTTTTATTTCAGAAAATATCAACAGAGATCTGGAGAAGTGATCTGAACATGTCTTTTTCATCTGATGCAAAAGCTGAAATGTGCAGGACCAGGCTGGAAAACGACAGTTGTGTTCTTGCCGAATGCTATGGTGCTCTCCTTTTCTGCAGTACTTTCAATTCATCGGAGATCCGCATTTCTACGTCCAGCACTGAATTCATTTCAAGACTGATTTCCGGATTCAAACGAGCATTCCGCATATCCTTTGACAGTCTGCCCGGCCTGGAAGTGAAAGGACGCTTCACTCTCCGTATCACTGATCCTGGCAAGATCAACACTGTTTTTGACAGATTTGGTATTTCTTCCCGCCACAGTATCTCACATCACATCAATCTTGCTGTACTTGAGGAAGACAGCAGCCGTCCTGCTTTTATACGCGGGGCATTCCTGTCAGGCGGCACCGTAAATGATCCGGATAAATCCTTCCATATTGAGCTTTCCACCTCTCACAGGAGCGTTTGCCGGGAAGCATGCTCAATTCTCTCAGAAATGGGTTTCTCACCTAAGACTTCCGAGCGGAATAATAACAGTCTCCTTTATTTCAAACAGGCAGATTCCATAGCGGACCTGCTGACCACCATCGGTGCACCGTCTGCTGCCATGAAGGTGATGACGGCCAAGGTGGAAAAGGAAATGAGAAACACCATAACTCGGCGTGTCAACTGTGACACCGCAAACGCAGACAAGATAGTTTTTGCTTCTCAGGAGCAGATAGACGCCATTCACAGATATGCGTCGCGATTCGGTCTGGACAGCCTGCCTGAAGCTTTAAAAGCAACTGCTCTGCTCAGAATAACCAACCCTGAGGCAAGTCTAGCAGATCTTGCTTTACTTTCGGTCCCTAAGGTATCAAAAAGCTGCCTTTCCCACAGGCTTAAAAAGATCCAGGAACTCGCCGATGGAGAAGCGAACATTGAAATCGAGGAATAACGATGGCATTCGTACACCTTCACGTACACAGTGAATATTCTCTGCTTGACGGAGCGTGCCGTATAGATAAAGCTGCGAAACGCGCCCGAGAGATGGGTCAGACTGCTCTTGCAATAACTGATCACGGTGTAATGTACGGGGCTGTTGCCTTCTATAAAGCATGCAGATCTGCAGGAATCAAACCCATCATCGGATGTGAAGTATATGTTGCCCCGAGGAGCATGGATCTCAAAGATCACGGTACTGACAGCAACTATTCCCATCTTATCCTTCTGTGCAGGGACGAGACCGGATACCGTAATCTGAGCTGTTTGGTAAGCGAGGCATTCACACGAGGGTTTTATAACAAGCCAAGGATAGACTGGCAGCTCCTCAGCTCACATGCTGAAGGTCTGATTTGCCTCTCCGGCTGTCTGGCCGGTGAGATCCCTCAAGCTCTGATTCACGGTGATTATGAAGCTGCGAAAAAACGTGCAGTGCAGCTCAGGGAAGTTTTCGGTGAGGATGGTTTTTATCTGGAAATACAGAAGCACGGTATAGCAGACGAGGATCGAGTGGCAACGGATCTGATCCGTCTGCACAACGATACCGAGATTCCGTTGGTGCTTACAAACGACGCTCATTATGTTGAAAAGCAGGATGCATATTATCAGGACGTTCTGATGTGCATACAGATGCAGAAAACGCTGGATGATCCTTACCGTCTACGTTTTGAGACAGACGAGTTTTACCTTAAATCAGAAGAAGAGATGCGCAGTCTGTTCCCGGAGCTTTCGGATGCCGCCGACAACACAGTCAAGATAGCTGAAAAATGCAACTTTGACTTCGAATTCGGTCATTACCACCTGCCCCGTTTCAAGTTGCCTGCCGGCTGCATCGACAGTTTTGAATATCTTCGCAGTCTTTGTGAAAAAGGCTTTGCAGAGCGTTTTCCGGACAGGCCTGAGGTCCATGAACAGCTGGACTATGAACTCAACATGATCCGCAAGATGGGTTTTGTTGATTATTTCCTTATTGTTTCCGACTTTATAGCATATGCGAAAAACAACGGCATACCTGTCGGCCCCGGACGTGGAAGCGCCGCTGGCAGCGTCGTATCTTACTGTCTGCATATTACAGATGTAGATCCGGTCAAATACAGCCTGTTCTTTGAACGCTTCCTCAACCCGGAGCGCGTGTCAATGCCGGATATAGACGTTGATTTCTGCGTTAACCGCAGAGGCGAAGTTATCGACTATGTGAACCGTCTCTACGGCAGCGACCACGTGGCCCAGATAGTCACTTTCGGTACTCTTGCAGCTCGCGGAGCGATACGTGACGTGGGCAGGGTTCTTTCAATGAGTTATGCGGATACAGATGCCGTGGCAAAACAGGTGCCTATGGCGTTGAACATGACTCTCGACGAAGCTCTTTCCATCTCAAAGCCGCTCAGAGATATGTATGAGGGCGATGAGAAGGTAAAGCGCCTTATCGACGTTTCCAAAGCTCTCGAAGGTATGCCAAGACATGCCTCCACTCACGCAGCAGGTGTTGTTATAACGGAAAACCCCGTGATGGAATATGTACCGCTGGCGAAAAACGATGAATCCGTCGTCTGTCAGTACCCAATGACCACGCTTGAAGAGCTCGGTCTGTTGAAAATGGATTTTCTGGGGCTGAGAAACCTTACTGTCCTTGAGGATGCGGCGAAGCTTGTACGGGAAAAAATACCCGGCTTTTCAGTTGAAAAAATCCCGGAGGATGATGCTCCAACATTCGAAATGCTTGCCGATGGACACACAAGCGGCGTGTTCCAGCTTGAAAGTACGGGGATGACTGGCGTTTGCACCAGCATAAGGGCAAAGAGCATAGAAGATATAAGCGCTGTTATTGCATTATACAGACCCGGTCCGATGGATTCGATCCCCAGATTCGTTGAATGCTCGCAGCATCCCGAAAGGGTAACATACAAGCATGAGCTGCTGCGGCCGATCCTTGAAGTCACATATGGATGTATAGTTTATCAGGAACAGGTCATAGAAATATTCCGAAAGCTCGCCGGTTTTTCTCTCGGTCAGGCTGACATGATACGAAGGGCAATTTCAAAGAAAAAGCACGCCGTTATAGACTCGGAGCGCGTGGCCTTTGTATATGGTGATCCTTCGCGCTCTATCCCCGGAGCTGTTGCAAACGGAGTGTCCGAAGACGTTGCCAACAGCATTTATGATGAGATAATAGCTTTCGCGAGTTATGCATTCAATAAGGCACATGCTGTAAGTTACGCCGTTGTATGCTACCGAACGGCATACATGAAAAAGCATTTCCCTCAGGAATATATGGCAGCGCTTCTGACGAGTGTACTTGAAAACAGCGTGAAGATCGCCGAATATATATCAGAGTGCCGCAGTATGGGCATCTCCCTCCTTCCGCCTGATATCAATGGATCAGGCCCAGACTTCACGGTCGCCGGCCAGGATATACGTTTCGGTCTGGTCGCTGTAAAGGGCATCGGTCGAAATGTGGTCAAATCACTTGTTGAAGAGCGAAACGCCCGAGGCCCGTTCGTTTCCTTTGAAGATTTCTGCGGAAGAATGTATTCATCGGACATGAACAAGCGCACAATAGAAAACCTGATAAAGGCCGGGGCTTTTGACAGCCTCGGATGCAACCGCAAAGCAATTTTCACTGCTGCTCCAGCAATACTTGACGGACTTTCACGAGAGGCCAAATCCAATATAGACGGTCAGCTGGATCTTTTCGGAGACGCAGGCGACGTATCTGTTTCCGTTGAAGTACCGGACATCCCGGATTATTCACAGAAGGAGAAAATGGCAATGGAGAAGGAAATAACCGGTTTGTACTTCTCCGGCCATCCTATGGATGAATACAGAGAAAAGATAAAAAGATTCGGCACAGTGCCTATTGGCGCAATCATAGGTGATTTTGCATCTGATGGACAGAACCGTTTTTATGACAGCCAAAGAGTTAGAATCGCCGGAGTAGTCTCTTCATCCAGAACAAGACCTACAAGAAACAACTCTCTGATGTGCTATGTTCAGTTTGAGGACGACACCGGCAGTATAGAACTGGTGGTATTTCAGAAAGTGCTCGACACCTGCGGAGGATACATCGCAAACAATGCTGCTCTCATGGTGTCAGGCAGGATATCTGTGAGAGATGAAAAAGAACCGCAGATAACAGTTGACGACCTCGCGCCGATCGACAGTTATATAAGCCCTGCTCCTGGTACTGTGCAGGAAGGCGCAGTTCTCAAGTCAGAACAGGTTCGGTATTCCGCTACCTCTGAGCATGAGCAGGGTGATGTCTCCAGCCTGAGGCAAAAAAATACTTGGGAAAATCTGACGGATAAAACACTGTATATCCGCGTCAGTTCAGCCGGAGACAGTATAATGCACAGAATAGAACTGCTTCTCACTATGTTTCCCGGTACGGGAAAACTTGTTATCTGGTGTGAAAAAGAGAAAAAACGCGTAGGGGCAAAGTGCCTGCTGCATCCGGCTCTTTTCGAAGAGCTTATTGATCTTCTCGGAAATGAAAACGTTGTAATTAAATAACTATTGGATATTATGTATTAAACTTTCCTCGATATTAAGGAGCAAGACCCATGACAGAAAACCAAACCCGTCTGTTTACCCTGAATGAAACCGGATCGGCAGAGGATTACCCGGTCTCTATCTCAGGAGGATATCTATATAAGGATGATGCCTCTAACAGCATAAAAGCATGCCTGCAGATCAGCAACAAATCAGGAAAAGAGTTAAAGTCTCTCAGATTCCGTCTGCATCCTATCGACAAAGACGGCAAATTGCTTGCATTTGACGAAGAGCTTGACCGTAACGGACCGTTTAAAGCAGATGAACCTATTGAGTTGGAAGATATCATGCTCCCGTTCATAACAGCTTCATTCAAGGCAGAACTTGTAAAGGCTGAAACTGCAGATGGCAGTAAACTGGATCTGCAGGGTATGCCTGCCGTTAAAGAACAGTCTGAGCAAAAATCAGAAGACAATACCGAGTCTTCTTCCGGAGAAAAAACTTCAAAAGAAAGTGTCCAAGAGCAAAACAGCGATAATGCAAAAGAAGTGCGTACCGGAAATGATGATGCCAAACCTGCGTCTGCCGAAAAGGAAGAGGTGTCATCCGACGAAGTAACTGTGAACAAGGTTCAGCAGGCAAAACAAGAAGTTAAACCAAGCCAAAGAACGGTTTTTAAAAAGCTTATCGTGGTACTCATCCCCGCCATATTGATACTGAGCGGACTTGCAATCATCTTTATCGGAGCCTATCTTCCTGAACGGCGTTATTTAAAGGCAGTTGACCTTTTCAACACCGGGGAATTCATTCCTGCAATAAATGCCTTTGAAAAAATGAACGGTTATAAAGACAGTGCCACGTATATAAACACTGCCGAGACCATGCTTTCATATCAGGCAGCGGCATCGGCTTTTGAAGCGGGAGACTATGAGACAGCTTACACTGAATTCAATAAACTTAAGGGATTCGGTGACAGTACCGAGCGGGCATCAGCATCTCTTGAGCAGATAAGAGCAATAGCCTACGCCGAAGCAGATTCACTGCTTAGAAAAGGCAGACTTCTAGATGCTGCAGGCGCTTTTTACCGGATGAAAGATTACTCTGATTCATGGAACCGCTGCTTCGATGTATGGGGCAGGATCACAGACCGTAACACAATATCCGCAGGAGGCCATACGGTATGTCTGAAAAAAGACGGAGAAATCCTCACTGCCGGCAGTAACGACGATGGTGAGCTTGATCTTACTGCCTGGGAAAACATCAGTGACATCTCAGCAGGGAACGGCTTCACCGTCGGTCTCAAGCCGGACGGAACCGTCGTTGCTGCCGGAAATAATGATTATGGCCAGTGCGATGTCGAAGAATGGGAAGACATCGTATCGGTATATGCCGGATATTGGAGCACTGTCGGAATAAAGGCGGACGGTACTGTGGTACTTGCAGGCCGGGACAGTGATGTCGGATGGTGGAAGAATATCAAATCAGTCAATTCCAGCATTTTCCATACAGTCGGTCTGCTGACCGATGGCACGGTTGTCGCCGCCGAGACTAAGGATATATCCGGAGCCACACATAACTACGGTCAGTTCGATGTATCAGGGTGGAAAGATATCACCGCTGTCTCAACAGGCGTTTCGTTTACTGTCGGCCTTAAAAAGGACGGAACAGTAGTCGCTGTTGGAGATAACACGTATGGGCAGTGTGACATTGAGGAATGGGAAGATATTGTCGCAATATCAGCAAACGGCTGGCATGTTGTGGGATTGAAATCTGACGGTACGGTTGTCGCTGCAGGCTGGAATGAAAACGGCGAATGCGATGTTGAAGAATGGGAAGATATTGTCGCAATATCTACCGGCACTTCGCATACTATAGGTCTGAAAGCAGACGGAACTGTTGTTGCAGCAGGCAACAACAAGGATGGCCGCTGCGAGGTTGAAGGCTGGTCTGGTGTCAGGACCAGATGAGTTACAATCAAAACATATAACAGCAGAAAAGACACCGCAGAGCGTTCGCTCTGCGGTGTCTTTTCTATAAAAAATTACTGCTCTCTTCTTGTCCTTGAAAGGAAATCCCGGGTTCTGTCCTGTTGAGGGTGTTCGAATATCTGCTCGGGAGTTCCCTGTTCGCAGATTACCCCATCCGCCATATATACCACTCTGTTAGAAACCTCTCTCGCAAAACCCATCTCATGGGTAACAACAAGCATCGTCATACCGTCATCTGCTATTGTTCGCATGGCATTTAGCACTTCTCCAACCATTTCGGGATCCAGGGCGGACGTTGGCTCATCGAATAGAAGTACTTCAGGATTCATGGCCAGTGCCCTCGCTATCGCCACACGCTGCTTCTGACCGCCGGAGATCTGGCGGGGTTTTGCGTTGATATAGGGACCCATACCAACTTTGGTGAGGTACTGTAAAGCGTTGCTCTTTGCCTCTTCTCTGTTTCGACGCAGCACCTTCATCTGACCGATAACACAGTTTTCCAGAACTGAAAGATTGCTGAACAGATTGAATGTCTGGAAAACCATACCGACTTTTGCTCTGTAGGCAGGCACATTGGCTCCCCTGCGCGCCACATCCTCTCCATGGAAGAGGATCTCCCCTCCGCTGGGAGTCTCAAGGAGGTTTATGCAGCGCAGAAGCGTGGATTTCCCGGAGCCTGACGCCCCGATTATGCTTATGACATCGCCTCTGCTGACGGTAAAGTCTATGTCCTTCAGGACCTCATTATTACCGAAGGTCTTGGAAAGATGGTTTACCTGAAGAATGAGTTCATCCATACAGTTCACCTCTTCCCTTCCGTATACTCTGTGCTGCGCTCATCGAAGGGACTTCCCTTGGCGGGATGATTATAAGTGCCGGCAGTCATCACAAGCTGATCGTCGTTGACAAGCTCGTAACTGTCGGACCCGTCCATCTTCTTCTCTACCCATCGCAGTATAAACGAGGCAAGAAGCGTCATGCACAGATATCCCGCCATCTCTACCGTCGCACTTGGAAAATACTTGAAGGTCGCCCCGGCAGCCATTTTATGCACCGCAAAAAACTCAATGAAGCCGATTATGAACATGACGGACGTGTCCTTGACGTTTATGATATAGTTGTTTCCTATCTGCGGCATGATGTTTCTCAATGCCTGCGGTAGGATGATGTTCACCATCGTCTGGAAATGAGTCATTCCTATTGCTTTTGCAGCCTCGGTTTGACCCGGATCTATAGAGAGGATGCCGCCCCTGACCGATTCTGACATATACGCACCAGTATTGATGGAGACAACAAGTATTGCAACTCCCCATATGCTTGAAAACTGCATCCGGTTACCTGAGAAGTAAGGAAGACCATAATAGATGAACACCGCCTGAAGTATCATCGGAGTGCCGCGGAACACCTCTACATATATCCGGATAATGACACGAATTACACCGAGCAGGAACCGCTTAACGGCGCCGTCTCCGGGATTAAGAGGTATGGTCTGAAGTATGCCGCAGACAAAACCTATCACACAGCCTATAAAAGTAGCGACTATGGCAAGCAGAAGGGTACTCCCGGCGCCTTTGAGATAAGCTCCGCCGTACGTACCCATCAGGGCGGCAATATCTTTGAATAACAGGGAAACGCGTTCAGCGAACATCACTATCCTCCCGGTGGATCGGAATCAGTTATAAATACTATGGATCTCAGCCGATGGGCTGGATGGCGGTTGCCTGAGCCATAAGAGCATTAAAATCATCAGCGGTCTTCGTGCTGAGCACCGCGTTCATCGCATCGAGAAGAACAGTGTTGCCCTTAGCAACTGAAATACCGATGTTTACCTCTTCCTCGCTGACTTCAAAATCGTCACCGCTGCCAGCAAAGTCCAGAATCACCATATCCGGATAGACTATCAGGGCACCCTGTGCAGTGGGCATATCGGTGCAGACGAAGTCCACCGTTCCGCTTTCCAGAGCCATAAGCATAGACGGAGCATCTGCTGCGGCAGTGGCAATGTTCGCTCCTTCGATCTGAGGCAGGCATGAATCATACCAGATGGTTCCGCTCTGGCTTGTGGCTGTGCCGCCGGAGAGATCTGACTTGCCCTGTGCAGAAGCAAATGGGCTGTTCTGGAGAGTGAGGCAGACAATGGACGCATAGAGATACGGGCCAGCGAAATCAACGGATTCCATTCTTTCAGAAGTCATGGACTGACCAGCAATGACCGCATCGACTGTTCCTGCCATAACAGCTGGAATAAGGCTGTCCCATTCGAGCTGAACGATCTCAAGCTGCCAGCCGTTTGCTTCACAGATCTGCTTTGCTGTCATAACATCATATCCGTTTGCAAACATGTTCGTGCCCTTGATTGGAACGGCTCCGTTGGAGTCATCGGACTGTGCCCAGTTATATGGTGCATATGCACATTCCATTGCAACCGTCAGAACTCCGTCTTCTACGCCGGATGGTACGGATGCAGCAGAAGCATCTGCCGGTGAAGCCGCTGCCGGAGCTGAGTTGCCGCATGCGGCAAGACCGAGAAGCATTACCAGTGAGAGTATTGCTGCAAAGATTCTTGTTGTGCGATTCATTTTCATTTTCTCCTTCCCTTAACGGGCAAAAAATTTGGCCGAAGCGTTGTGCTTCGGCCGCTTACATTCAAAAAAAGAATACTGGCGCGAACAATAGCACTCCGCATCTCTGCGACAGTCGTCAGGATATTCTCCAGCCGCCCAGCTTCGAACCTCTCAAACGGATCTCCGCTTCGGCGAAACACCCTTTCCCGCATCCTCAAAGGCCTTTGAGAACCTCAGAAACGGTACTTATGAGCTTCGCGCCTCTATTATTGCTTCGGTTGTGCAATAATTTAGCATACTAAATCACTGCTGTCAATCAGCTATTATAACGAATTAAATATAAGTCCCTTCGAGGGATATTGTGGATTATTTACACCTGTTGCTGCATCAATACCGCATTCTCTTCCGTTTCAGCTGAATCTATCATCTTCTTTATACTTATCATCGCCGGTATCGCAAGCGCAAGTGTCAGGACATCTGCAACCGCCTGAACCGAAGCTATTCCCTCCGCTCCGAATATACGTGACATCGGGTAAAGGATCGGAATAAAGCAGCTGCCCTGTCTTGCGGTTGCAAGTAGAAGCGCTATCTTTGCCTTGCCGAGTCCTCCGGCCAAATGGTTAACTATAGCGACCCAGGCATGTATCGGCAAAGCAAGCGCCTGCAACCTGATACAGAGGGTGCCTAACCTAACAAGTTCCGGATCTCCGCTGGAAAACCAGCCTATAATCTGCGGCGCAAACAGAGCCATAGCAAGCCCCATTACTCCTCCGCCGATAAGAGCAGTCCTTGAAGAGAAACGAAAACTTCCCCTTACTCTGTCATATCTTTTTGCGCCCCAGTTGAAACCGGCCACAGGTTGGAAACCTGATCCGAATCCCAGTATAATGCTGAAGCAAAACATCATGCATTTGTTCGTCACACCTATGCTGGCAAGAGCAGCGTCGGATATTAACCCAGCTTCCTTGTTAATAAGTATTCCCGACAGTATGTTCAGAAGCGTGCGGAACATGGAAGAAGAGCCAACTGCAATGACTTCCTTTATCATTCCGAAATCAAAAATAACATTCCTGATACTCAGCATTAAAAGGCTGTGCCCGCGAACATAAGGATATAGCAGCACAAAGAAGCTGATCATCTTTGAAAGTGCCGTTGCAAGAGAAGCTCCTGCAACACCCATATTCAATCCCCACGGAAGGATGAACACCGGATCAAGGAAACAGTTGATTACACCTCCGATTCCCATTCCTATCATTGAATAAAGCGCGCTCCCTTCAGAACGCAGGCACTGGTTCATAACAAAATTCGCAGCCATGAAAGGAGCCGCATACAGAACATAGGACGCATAGTCCATTGCATACTTTTCGCATGTGTCCGTGGCTCCGAAAAGCCTCACCATCGGCCTTCTGAAGCAGACTCCCAGGATCATTATCGCCGCCCCCAATGCCATGGCAAAGAAAAATGACGATGAGAGTGTCTTGCTGGCACGCTCCTTATTACCGGCACCGAGCAGTCTTGCCACATAGCTGCTGGCACCTACGGCAAAAAGACTTCCAGCTACCATTATTAGGCTGTCAAGCGATGAATTTACACTGACTGCCGCGGTGGCATTCGTTCCCAGAGAGCTTACAAAATAAATGTCGGCCATGCTGTATATGGATGTTATCAGAAAAGCGATGATGGTCGGATACGCCATCGTCAGTATGACTTTCGGCAACGGTTCGGCGAGCATCATGCTCTCACGTGCCTGCTGTCTGTTCATTTTGCCTTCAGCCACTTATCCTCAGCTTCTTTCGGATTTATTCTTTTTTATTTGATAAGTATATCATCTGTCATTCATGTCAGTAAAGATGTTTTTACACAGCAAGCCTTTTCCTCTTACAAGATTTTGTATATTTCATCAAAAGCTGTCACATCAGGTAGTGTTTTTTATTAAAAAATTGTCGGAGCTGACGATTGCTTTTTGCCGTTGCCTGATATATAATCCAACACAGAAAACAGATTTTTAAAAACGGTACAGAGAGACCGGCAAAATCGACATATAGCAGAGCTATGCTCCTGCAGTAAGCTTATTCTGTGTCTTGCCGGATCCCGGCAGGGCATTTTTGTTTTCATGAGGTACTGATGAAGATCAAAGCTAGACTTATGGATGAGGCGGCTATGAACCGCGCGCTGATGCGCATAGCCCATGAGATCGTCGAAAAGAACAAAGGCGCGGACAACATCCGGCTCATCGGGATCCTCCGCAGAGGAGGCTCGCTCGCGGGGCGTCTTCAGCGTAATATTGAAAGCATTGAGGATATTTCAGTACCTGTAGGAAGCATTGATATCCGCTTTTACAGAGATGATCTGACGCACCTGTCTGAGAACCCCGAGATAAAGCGTGCAGAGCTTCCATTTGATGTAACCGGCAAAGACATAATTCTGGTAGACGATGTGCTTTATACAGGCCGGACTGCAAGAGCCGCCATAGACGCCGTGTTCACCTGCGGCAGGCCCAAAAGCATCCAGTTTGCCGTGCTTGTTGACAGAGGCCACAGGGAACTCCCCATAAGAGCAGACTTCGTAGGAAAAAATGTCCCCACATCACACAGCGAGATGATAGAAGTGATGCTTCCCGAATATGACGGGGAGACCGCTGTTTATCTGGTGGATCTGAGCGAATGACAGCCGCTCATTCCATATATATTTTCATTTAAGATTATTTAGAAAGGTAACAATGAAAATGGCAAAAGAGAAAAAAGCACTCACCGACGAACCGATTTATGACGCCAGGACCCTCGGAACTCCGAGAATGCTCGTCCTCGGCGTGCAGCACCTGTTCGCCATGTTCGGCGCAACGGTCCTCGTTCCCATCCTCACCGGCCTGAGCGTTTCCGCAACGCTGCTCTTCGCCGGCCTCGCCACGCTGTTCATGCACCTGATCACCAAGAGAAAGGTCCCCGTGTTCCTGGGCTCCTCCTTCGCCTTCCTCGGCGGATACTTCGCCGTCGTCGCCTCCGGCGCCGAGCTCGGCCTCTCCCAGGCTGAATCCCTGCCCTATGCCTGTGTCGGCGTAGCCTGCGCGGGCCTGCTTTACCTGGTCCTCTCGCTGATTTGCAAAGCCTTCGGTTCGAAGAACGTCATGCGCTTCTTCCCGCCCGTGGTCACTGGCCCGATCAT
>JAIKVS010000068.1 GCA_024685535.1 Oscillospiraceae bacterium
ACTAGATAAAACTTGAGGCCTTCCACTGCATTTGGCAATGTGGCGCTTCGTATCGCAAGCACTACCATCAGGAGCAGAAGCGCAACCATAAGATATTTAGTTACGCGCTCAAGGCCACCCTGGAGATTGAAGCTCAGAATAACAAATCCGACTACCACCGCAATGGCAAGGAACAGCACATTGACGCCCGGATTTGTGATCATGGCACCGAAACCTCCGGCGGCAAGCGCTTCATTCTGACCGAGAAGGAATTTCCAGAAATAATAGATCATCCAACCTGTGACGACCGTATAGAAGGCCATCAGAGCTATATTGCCCAGCAGGGCAAACCAGCCGTGGATATGCCATTTCTGACCGGGTTTCTGCAGTTTCTGATACATACCTATGGGGCTTGCCTGCGAGGCGCGGCCCATGGCAAATTCCATTACCATAACGGGCAGTCCGAGCAAAAGCAGGCAGAGGATATAAACCAGAACGAATCCGCCGCCGCCGTACTGACCTGTCATCCATGGGAATTTCCATACATTGCCGCAGCCGATGGCGCAGCCTGCACTGAGAAGTATGAAGCCAAGCCTGCTGCCTAGTCTTTCTCTTCCATTGTCCACAATAACACTCCCTTTTACCGTTCCTATTCTTCAGCGATTTAAATTAACGGAACTTAATAATAATATTTTTACCATCTCGGGAGCAATTAATCAAGTGTTCTTTTCAGAAAACACGATATTTTTGATTCCGAACTATCATCAGGTCCCCGAACTCACCTGGACCCATTCCATTTCAAAGTCGCTCATGGTCATGCCAACTGCCCAGTTTGCAACGGCCTGCTCATAGGCCTCTTTAGTTATGTTCTTTCCGTCCGCATCGCTGTAGGTAACAAGCGGATCGGACTCGGGATCCTCATACTGCTCATATTGTGAGCAGATAGTATGAAGCTCTACGGTACCTTTATCGAGGCAGAGGACCACCTTGCCGGTATAGTGTTCAGCCATACCGCTGCGCACAATATCATCGAAAAGGTAGTAGTATAGTCCGGAGGACTCGCTGTAGTAACAGTTGACCGCTTCCGTTATGATATCCGGATATGCATCGCCCTCTCTGAGTGTGTCGCTGCACTTAGAGATACCCGAGAAGTCCTCTCTGACCTCCCATACATTTGCATATGTAAAGAGTCCGGATCCCTGCAGGGAGGCGCATATTACCTCCATGCGTCCGTTATGGTCGAGGTCCGTCAGTGTATAGAACCAGTCAACGCCGTGATCCCAAGCTTCAGACCATAGATCATAGTGATCCATTATGAGAGCTTTCTGCTGATCCTCAGGCATCTCAGCTATTTCTGTATCGGCAGGCTGAGCCGGTACGGCTTCGCTGTCCGCTTTATCATCAGAAGGTGCAGCAACGGTAACGGCTGCCGGAGATGATGCAGCAGGTATGCCTTCAGCAGCTTTCTTACCCGCCCGAAGCTCCGAGAGGGAAAGGAATGCAACTGCCAGTACTACAACTATAAGTATAATCTTCTTTGCCATGTTTTGTCCTCCTTGTATTCACTGGCCATCTGCCGCATCGGCAGAATAGCTTACCATATCTGTGATCTGAGCGTTGCCGTCAAGATCTTCATATAGATATATGAAAACATATTCAGGTGACGCTCCCGGGTAGACTACCGTCTGCTCGCAGAGGATGCAGTAATTTGTTCCGGCAACAGTCTGTGTGCTTAGCAAAGCTATCGGAACGTGGTCAGCGCCGAGCATACCTTCAAAGGCGTTTTCCAACAGCGCCTCGAGTTCATCCGTGATCTCGGGGGATATGCTCTGCGCCCATCCGCCAGGGACCGATGCGTTTTCAGGGCTGATCCATGTGGAAACCCCGGTGTTAATTATATCCTTTATCTCCGCATTCCCAGCCGTATCCTCATATATGTGAACAATGGAATAGGTCTCGGGAGTATCCGGAGAGATTATTCTCTCACGGCAGATGAATCTGTGATTTACACCCGACACTATCTGCCTGCCGAGATAAGCCACCGGGATATACTGAGCGCCCGTCAGTTCTTCAGTTGCCTTTGCAAATAGCGATGCGAGCTCATCTGTAATAATCGTGGACCCAGGTCTGGTCCAGGCTCCGGTCTGCACCTGTGGGGCAGGCATGCCGTTTTCTTCGGTCTGTGCGCTCTCAGAGATATTCTGCTCCGGCAGCACCACATCACTTTTTGCGGTTTTTCCGCAGGAAACCAGTATGAGCATTATAAGTGCCGCCAGCATCGCGGCAATTATCCTTCGCATATTCCTTTTCCTCCCGGAAGCATTCTCAGAAGAGTGTTTTAAATATAGCCTCAAAGCCATGAGAATTCAAGGATTATGTGTTAATAATTCTGAAACTGAAATCAAATATTTATATTGGATTCGAAGGAAAAAGCGGCTATAATGAATCAGGAATTTCAATTGTTTGCCGCTCATTTTCTAACTGAGGTGACGCTATGGATCACATGAAACTCTATCAGGAAAAGCTTTGCAGCCCGGAAGAGGCCGCTCAGCTAATAAAAGACGGTGACTGGGTAGATTACAGCCAGGCCTGCTCATATCCCCAGGCCCTGGACAGGGCTCTGTCCAGACGTTCCGGTGAACTGCGCGACGTAAAGCTGCGCTGTGCAATCTCCATGATCCCCATCGCAACGGTAGAAAACGATCCCGGTGGATCCTTTACCTATAATATATGGCACTGCTCTGGATTGGACAGAAAATATGTAGACAGCGGAAAAGCCTACCATATCCCTATGCTCTTCAGACACAACGGAAGCTATTACAGAAAAGGCTTCGCCACGGTGGATGTCGCGGCCGTGACCGTTGCTCCGATGGATGAAAACGGCGATTTCTCATACGGGTTGACAAACTGCTCTCAGCAGGAGATCATAGAAGCTGCCAAAAATGTGATACTTGAAGTAAACCCCAATATGCCCGCAATAAAAGGCACCGAGTGCGATCATATAAACATAAAGGACGTCGACTGTGTGATTGAGTGCAGCGATCCCGTCCCCACCATCCAGAGCCCTGCCGCTTCCGATCTTGACAGGAAGATAGCTGAGCACATAATGCCGTATATAACAGACGGCGCAACTCTTCAGCTCGGCATAGGAGGTATTCCGAATGCGATAGGAACACTGATTGCTGAGTCCGACGTGAGGGATCTCGGGATGCACACAGAGCTTATGAGCGACGGATACCTTGCCCTGTACAGAGCGGGAAAGATCACCAACACAAAGAAAAAGCTCAACCGCGGAACGGGGATATTCTCCATTTGCAACGGCTCCAGGGATCTTTATGATTTTCTCAACCATAACGACTCCATTCTTTCGGCACCGATGCACTATGTGAACGACCCAGCGGTGATACGTGAGCTTGACGATTTCATATCCATAAACGGCTGCATCGCTCTGGATCTATACGGTCAGGTAAGCTCCGAATCATCCGGGACGAGACAAATTTCCGGCACAGGCGGCCAGGTGGATTTTATCACCGGTGCATTCGAGGCAGAGCACGGCAGGGCTTTCCTCACAATGCACTCCACCTTCACCGACAAAGCAGGTGCGGTACACTCCAGGATAATACCCAGATTCACAGAGGGCGACATCATTACAACACCACGCACTCAGGCACCATTTATTGTTACGGAATACGGCATTGCCTCCCTGCCCGGCAAAACAACATGGCAGCGCGCCGAGGAGCTTATCAGTATTGCGCATCCCGATTTCAGGGAAGAGCTCATAGCAGCAGCTGAGAAGCAGAAGATATGGCGTCGCTCCAACCGTCGCTGAACGTAGCTCAGCTTCAGATAAAGGAGGATCCGCATGAGATACTGTATAGATAAGGCCGTTTTCGACATACTTCCGACAATTTGTGTTGGAACAGTATGCGCAAGAGGAGTGGATAACCGGCGGGTGTACCCCGAAATATCCGAAATGCTTGCCAGCAGCATAGCCTTCTGCGAAGCAGCTTTCGAGAACATAAAGGTGAAGGATGATCCGGAGATAATATGCTACCGGGAAGCCTTCCGCACACTTGGAATAAATCCCGGCAAATACATGTGCTCCATAGAGGCGCTTATAAGCAGGATAGCCAAAAAGAAAGGCATGCCATGCATAAATCCCCTTGTTGACCTGAACAACGCCATATCCATCAAATATGCCCTTCCCATGGGCACCCACGATCTTGGCACGATACGTGATGATCTTGAGGTGCGTTTTTCACGTCCCGGAGACACTTTTCTCCCCTTCGGCGGCACCGAGACCGAACAGCCTGAAGAAAACGAACTAGTGTATGTATCCGGGCATGAAGTGCGGACAAGGCGCTGGACATGGAGGCAGAGTGAGATCGGCAAGATAACCGAGGATACGAGCAGTGTATTCTTCCCGATAGACGGCTTTACGGATATAAACCGCGAACGTGTCATCCAGGCAAGGGACGAGCTTGCCAAACTAATAGAAAATATCTTCGGAACCGTGCCAACAGTCGGATTTGTGAATATCAGCGCCCCCGAAACGGAACTTATATAAACTTTCATAAATAAAGCAGCCGCCCACTCAACGTTTATGAGCAGGCGGCTGTTTTATTCTTTATGTATAAATCAGTCTGCCATCGCTATCGAGGCAGCAAGGGAAAGGAATGCGTGCTCCACAGTCTCGCTGCGGCCTGAGATCGCTATGGGGATATTTGTGCCGGCAATGACTCCGCAGCCTCGCGCATTCAGCTGAAAATCCCAGAATTTGCAGATAAGGTTTCCAGCAAGCAGATTCGGGACCACTATGCCGTCGAATTCGCCGCAGGCTTCGCAGTCGAAGTGTTTAAGGCGCGCCGCCTCTTTGCTTATGATGAGGTCATAGGCTATGGGTCCGTAAAGATTGCAGTCCGCCAGCGGCTCATCCTTATGCCGCATAACTATGGTCTGGGCCTCCACAGTATCCTTCATATGAAAGCTGGGCTTTTCAACCAGCGACAGCAGAGCAATATTCGGCGTTTTCACCCCAAATTTGAGCAGCACCTCCACCATATTCTGGATGACCTTTTCTCTCTCCTCTATGGTGGGTTCGATAAGGAGCGTAACATCGGAGACAGCTATCAGCCTGTCATGGTCCGGCAGTTTCATTACGTTTATCTGAGTGACAAGGCGGTCTTCTTTTATAAGATGATTTGCCTTGTTGAGTATGGGCAGGAGAAAGTCTCTTGTCTGCACATTGCCTCGCATAAGCACATCCGCACTTCCTGCACGGATCATCTCTATAGCATACTGGACCGGACTCGTATTATCCGTTACCGGATAGAAATCATAGTTTCTGTCCGCATAACCGAGTGAATCGAGCATAGCCTTTGTCTTTTTAAAGCTGCCGATCAGAATCGGCTCTGCAAAGCCCGCCTCCTGCGCTTCAAAAACGCCTTTAAGTATGTTTTCATTGTCTGATCCCGCAACTGCGATCCTCCACGGTTTATTGTAGGATCTTGCATTTTCAATGATTCCATCAAATTCTGAAGGATATTCTAACATAACTGCCTCCTTTGATTAAAACAGTCCGCCTATTGCCAGAAAGAGCGGCGCAAACACCAGTGAAACTACCGTCATCAGCTTGATAAGGATATTGATTGAAGGGCCGGACGTATCCTTGAAGGGATCGCCTACAGTGTCTCCAACGACAGCCGCGCGATGCGCATCGGAGCCTTTACCACCGTGGTTTCCGTCTTCAATATATTTTTTGGCATTATCCCATGCGCCGCCGGAGTTAGACATGAACACAGCCAGCATAACACCTGTGATAAGAGCTCCTGCAAGCAATCCACCCAGTGCGGCAGGTCCGAGAAGAATGCCTACGATGACGGGCGCCACCACAGCCATGATACCGGGGACCAGCATCTCCTTGAGAGCCGCCTGCGTTGAAATGGCAACACAGCGCGTATAGTCCGGTTTGCCGGTGCCTTCCAGAATGCCGGGGATGGTGCGGAACTGGTTCCTTACCTCCTCTATCATTTTATAGGCCGCCTTGGAAACCGAATCCATAGTCATGGATGAGAAGAGGAACGGAAGCATGCCGCCTATGAAGAGGCCGACTATAACTTTATAATCCAGAAGATCTATGCCGCTGTTGAAGAGGTTCACCGCCTGTGCATAGGAAACAAAGAGCGCCAGAGCTGTCAGCGCAGCAGAGCCTATGGCGAAGCCCTTGCCCATGGCGGCTGTAGTGTTGCCGACAGCATCGAGCTTATCAGTTATCTTTCTTACGTCCTTAGGCAGCCTCGACATCTCCGCAATACCGCCTGCATTGTCCGCTATCGGTCCGTAGGCATCCACCGCCACAGTAATTCCAGTAGTAGAAAGCATGCCAACTGCGGCAAGCGCTATTCCGTAAAGTCCGAAGGCGAGATATGCTCCTATAATGCCAACGGAGATCAGTATAATAGGCACAGCAGTGGACTGCATACCTACCGCTATACCGCTGATGACCGTGGTTGCAGGTCCGGTCTCCGACTGCTGGGCTATCTTCTTTACGAATCGGTAATCGGAGGAGGTATATATCTCAGTGACCTGACCGATGATGAGTCCGACGACCAAACCGCAGATTATGGCTATAGCTGCGAGTATGTTCTTGAAAAACACATAACTCAATGCGACCGAACCTATCGCCACAATGGCTGAGGCCACGTAACTGCCCATCTTCAACGCCTTGTGCGGATTTGAGTTTTCATCGCCTTTTACGAAGAAGCAGCCTATGATCCCTGCCGCTATACCGAGCGCTGCGATGAGCAGCGGGAAGAAAGCTCCGGAAGCCTTGTATGCGATAACACCGAGCGTAACGGCAGAAACGAGAGATCCTACATATGACTCGAAGAGGTCCGCTCCCATGCCTGCCACGTCACCTACGTTATCTCCGACATTATCCGCTATAGTGGCGGGGTTTCTCGGGTCATCCTCGGGAATACCGGCCTCAACCTTACCAACAAGGTCGGCGCCAACATCTGCCGCCTTGGTATAGATGCCGCCGCCCACACGGGCGAAAAGAGCGATTGATGAAGCGCCGAGTGAGAATCCGGAGAGTGCGTCCACACTGCCGGTAATCAAATAGATCAGACATGCACCAAAAAGTCCAAATCCTACAACGCACATGCCCATAACAGCTCCACCCGAGAAAGCAATGGAAAGCGCACCGTTCATTCCTTTATCCTTAGCTGCTGCAGCTGTACGGACATTGGCCTTGGTCGCGACATTCATGCCGATATATCCCGCCGCGGTGGAAAACAGCGCTCCTACAAGAAAACTAATTGCCGTGATCCAGCTTATACCCAAGCCTATCGCAAAAAACAGTATCACCACGAAAACTATCAGGATCTTATACTCTGCCATCAGGAAAGCCTTTGCGCCTTCGTGGATATGAGAGGCTATCTCCTGCATTCTCTCTGTACCCGGATCCGCACTGCCGACTTTCCTTATGAGATACACTGCAAACAGCAGTGCAAGAACCCCAAGGCATACCGGCAGATATGCTAGAGACTCGGTCATGGTTTACTTCCTCCTGTCATATATAAAATGAATAAATCAGCTGAATATATAATAGCCATTTTTGTTAATTATGTAAATACTTCCAACCGAAAAAGACCCCTATCACAGCTGATGATCATTCACCATAAATATAAAAATTATACAAATAGGATATAGCTGGATGCACTGCTCAGATAAACGAGCAGCGGAGGAAACGAATTTACTCCGCTGTTCATTCCATTATGCATCTATTTCGCCGTTCTCAGAGAAGATCCAGCAGCCTGTCGACGTCGTCTTCGCTTGTCGCCCAGCTGGTGGCGATCCTCATGACGCAGCGCTCTTCGTCAATGTTTTCCCAGAAGCCGAGCTCCACCTCCTCAGACAATTCCTCCGCTTTCTCACTGCTCAGCACCACGAATATCTGATTCGTCGGGTTTTCATATACCAACTCGTATCCCCTATCGCTCAGAGCAGCTCTTATCCTATCTGCCGCACGGACTGCGTTCTCTCCGAGCCTGATGTAGAGATCGTCCGTAAAAAGCGTATCGAACTGGATTCCCGCTATTCTGCCCTTGGCAAGAAGAGCGCCATGCTGCTTGATTATGGAGAAGAAACCGGAAATAAGGCCGAATCTCGGTATCACAACAGCCTCTCCGAAAAGGGCGCCGCACTTTGTCCCTCCGATATAGAAAACATCGCAGAGCCTCGCTATATCCTGCAGTAAGACATCATTCTCAGAACTGGCAAGAGCATATGCAAGCCTCGCGCCGTCAAGATAAAGAGGCATATCGCTTTCTCTGCACACAGCACTGATATTCTCAAGTTCTTCAAGAGAATAAAGAGTGCCCTGTTCTGTGGGCTGGGAA
>JAIKVS010000110.1 GCA_024685535.1 Oscillospiraceae bacterium
ATATTTTTTGATCAGTTTTTTTATATAGTTGACCGAACATCATTCGTCAAGCTTGAGAACAGCCAGAAACGCCTCCGTTGGTATCTGAACCGTGCCAAGCTGACGCATCTTTTTCTTGCCTTCCTTCTGCTTTTCGAGAAGTTTCTTTTTCCTTGTTATATCGCCGCCGTAGCACTTAGCAAGGACATCCTTGCGCATTGCCTTCACCGTCTCGCGGGCGATTATCTTTCCGCCTATGGCGGCCTGGATCGGCACCTCAAACAGCTGTCTCGGGATATTCTCCTTCAGCTTTTCGCAGAGTTTTCTCGCCCTGGCATATGCTTTTTCTCTATGCGCGATAAAACTGAGCGCGTCGACCTGGTCTCCGTTGAGGAGCATATCCACCTTGACTAGGTCGCTGGGTTTGTATTCGCTCAGTTCATAGTCAAGTGAAGCGTATCCTTTGGTCCTAGCTTTGAGAGTATCAAAGAAGTCGTATATTATCTCATTAAGAGGCATCTCGTAATGCATCTCTACAAGTCGCGTGTCGAGATACTGCATGTTTTTATACTCTCCGCGCCTGTCCTGGCAGAGAGGCATTATGTTTCCTACATATTCGTTCGGAGTGATAATGGATACCTTAACATACGGTTCATGAGCCTCGGCAATTGAAGCCGGGTCCGGATAGTTATGCGGATTATCCACCATCACCGTGCTGCCGTCGGTCTTTATGACCTTATAAATGACTGACGGAAGCGTCGTAACGAGTTCGAGATTGAATTCCCTCTCAAGGCGCTCCTGGATTATCTCCATATGGAGCATGCCGAGGAATCCGCACCTGAATCCGAAGCCCAGGGCAACAGAGCTTTCCGGTTCAAACGACAGAGATGCGTCGTTGAGTTTCAGTTTTTCCAGAGCATCCCTGAGATCCGGAAACTTTGATCCGTCTTCCGTATAGATGCCGCAGAATACCATCGGCCGGGCAGCTCTGTATCCCGGCAAAGCTTCAGAAACGGGTCGCGCCGCCTCAGTCACCGTATCGCCAACACGAGTATCTGCAACATTCTTTATGCTGGCAGTAAAGTATCCAACATCACCGGCGGTAAGCTCATCGCAGGGATCAAGTCCGATAGGCCTGAGGTGACCTACTTCAACTACACTGTATCTTGCTCCCGTCGACATCAGGAGCACCTCACTGCCCACTCTCACAGTGCCGTCGAAAATACGCATAAGCACTATGACTCCCCGGTAGTTATCGTACTGGGAGTCGAAGATAAGCGCCTTGAGCGGCGCTGCGGAATCTCCTTTCGGGGCGGGCATCTTATGTACTATGCTCTCCAGAACGTCGTCTATATTCAGGCCCAGCTTTGCCGAAATCTCAGGCGCATCCTGAGCGGGAATGCCTATTATCTCCTCCACCTCGTCCTTGGCGCGCTGTGGGTCGGCAGCCGGCAGATCAATCTTGTTTATCACAGGAACAATCTCAAGATCGTTATCCAAGGCAAGGTAGGTGTTGGAAAGAGTCTGTGCTTCCACGCCCTGGGATGCATCAACGATAAGGACCGCGCCTTCACATGCAGCAAGGGAACGGCTGACTTCATAATTGAAGTCCACATGTCCCGGAGTATCGATCAGATTAAGAGTATAGTTCTCACCGGCTGGTGAACTGTAATTAAGGCCAACAGCCCTTGCCTTAATAGTAATGCCGCGTTCTTTTTCCAGGTCCATGTTATCGAGAATCTGATCCTCCATCACACGCTCCTCCACTGCACGGCACTTTTCTATGATGCGGTCTGAAAGAGTGGATTTTCCGTGGTCAATATGCGCAATAATAGAAAAATTTCTTATATGTCCGATATCGATCATTTGTTGCTCTCCGTTTCTTTAACTTAATCATTATATCGGTGCGAAAACTGTTTGTAAACATTAATCAAAGCAAAAACTTGAAAAGGAAGGTAAACAGTGATAGAGTAATTATTTGTGAATAAACAAATATTACTGGAGGAATACTCAAATGTTTGAAAATCTGGTAGAGATACTCAAGGCAAATCCCCGCAAGATCGTCTATACCGAGGGCACTGATGCAAGAATACTCGAGTCCGCGGCAAGGCTTAAGAAGGAAGGCTTCCTCACCCCAGTGTTGGTCGGCAATGTTGAAGCTGTAAAGGCTGCTGCCGCAAAAGGCGGTTTCGACATTGAAGGCCTCGAGATCCTCGACCCCGCCACCTATGAAGGAATGGACGAAATGGTAGATAAGATGGTGGAGCTGCGCAAGGGCAAGATGACCCCCGAAGATTGCCGTGCAAATCTGCTCAAGGGCAACTACTTCGGCACCATGCTCGTAAAGATGGGAGTTGCCGATGCTCTTCTCGGCGGGGCCACCTATTCCACTGCTGACACCGTTCGCCCTGCTCTGCAGCTGGTCAAAACAAGAAAAGGCGCAAATCTTGTCAGCTCCTGCTTCATTCTCGTACGTCAGGATGAAATCATCTGCATGGGCGACTGTGCCATCAACATTGCATATGAAGACAAGGTCGACAAGGAAGGAAACGTCACTCTTACAGCAGCTGAGCAGCTTGCCGAAGTTGCAATAGAGACCGCAAAGACCGCAAAAGTCTTCGGCATTGAGCCTAAAGTTGCCATGCTCTCATACTCCACAAAGGGTTCAGGCAAGGGTGCAAACGTCGATCTCGTGCGCAATGCAACCGCTATCGCGAAGGAGAAGGCACCGAATCTCGCCATCGACGGCGAGATGCAGTTTGATGCTGCAGTTTCTCCGGTTGTCGGACAACTCAAGTTCCCCGGCAGTCCCGTTGCAGGTTATGCCAACACATTCATCTTCCCCGAGATCCAGTCAGGCAACATCGGATATAAGATAGCTCAGAGGCTTGGCGGATTCGCTGCATTCGGCCCTATTCTCCAGGGTCTGAACGCGCCTATAAACGACCTCTCAAGAGGCTGCGACGCCGAGGAAGTCTATCAGATGTCCATCATCACCGCAGCACTTGTTTGACACTCAGTTGATGGCGCAGGCTCTGCAGCTTGCGCAGGAAGCGGCATCCTCAGGTGAGATCCCGGTAGGCTGCGTTATAGCTGATGAGCACGGGAATGTGATAGGCAGAGGCCGGAACAGGCGGGAAGCTGATAATGACGCCACCGCCCACGCCGAGATCGAAGCGATCCGCGATGCCTGCAGGTGCAGGAATGACTGGCGTCTGGAAGGTTGCACACTGTATGTTACTTTGGAACCATGCCCGATGTGCGCAGGCGCGATCATAAATTCGCGCATTTCAACCGTGGTGTACGGAGCAAAAGATGAGGTTACAGGTTCATGCGGAAGCGTGATAGATCTTTTCAGTGAACGCTACGGTCACTCACCCGCTGTGTACCCAGGTATCATGAAAGAAGAATGCACCGCACTTCTTCAGAAGTTTTTCAAAAAGCTCAGGTAGTCAAAAACTGCATGCATCTTAATGATGCATGCAGTTTTTTAATTTCTGCATATCAGGCAACGCTCATGCCGTTTGCAGTCGATTTTGACCCAGCTTCGCCAAATGTCACTGTAAATGTCACTGATTCACCCTTGGTTCCCGTTCCGGTCGCTCTGAACACCGTTATCTCCGCTGAATCTCCC
>JAIKVS010000111.1 GCA_024685535.1 Oscillospiraceae bacterium
GAAATGCTGTTGATAAGGGTGGATTTACCTGATCCGTTTTCGCCCACAAGGCCCCTTAGCTCACCCGGCTTTATTGAAAGAGAAATGTCAACATTAGCCTTTGTCGCTCCGAATGATTTACTCACATTTTTAAGTTCAAGGACGTATTCACTCATTTTACTACCTCCTTGTTGCCTGCAAAAGCAAGAGATGCAAAGACGACTATGAAGATTCCCATGATGAACTCCTGCCATGTGCCGGCGGGAACACCAAGACGCGTCAAGACATTAAAGAACGTTGAAAGAAACACTCCGGCAAGCAATACAGCAAAGGTAGGATTCAGCTTCCTGTTTATTGCTGCAGAAATAAGGAATGTGGAAAGTCCTTTCCCAAGCATGGCCATGGAACCCATTCCTGTATTCAGAGATATCTTTGCAGCATAGCTCATCGTATAGCATGATGAGATACCAAGGAACACTGCGCCTACTACTGTAGCAAGGTAGGCGACCTTTCTTGCATTGATACCCATGTAACCGGCGACCTGGGGATTTGAACCGACTGCGCGGAATTCTATTCCTAGCGTAGTTCTGTTCATAATAAAATAATGAACAGCGACACCGGCGATCATCAGGATCACCGGCCACGGCATATGAGGAAGATCACGGCAAAGCTTTGCAGAAAGAGATTCTATAGGTCTGCTTCTGAGAGCCATATACTGGGCATAGTAACTTCCGACACCTTCATAGAAGATCATCATGGCAAAACCGGAAACCCACGCCGACAGATTGAATACTCTGCGCACAAGGGTACTCCCCAGCATCATGACAACGGAAACTCCTATGCCAACGGCGAAGAAGCCTAGATAACACACGAAATTGCCTGCGCCTGCTTTATTAAGCGCCTGCGCAACGATAGCAGAAGCTACACAGGCAGTCTGGATAACAGCGGCGCTGGAGAAATCCGGACCGGCCGAGAAAAGGAAAAGCAGACCCCAAGCTATGAAAACATTGGGAACTGACTGGACTATCAGTACAGAAATCGCCTTCCAATTCAGAAGGACATTTCCTCCGCCCTGTTTTGAGCTGAGAATGAAGTTGAAAATAACATACAGCACAACAAAGGCGACAGGGTAAATCAGTTGATTCAAAATGCGGCCTCTCTTTGTTTCCATGGAAAAGAGCGGCTGTTTTATCTGGCCTTTATCTGACATAAGTCACCATCCTTAGTCTGGATAATTAACTTTAAGAATTACCGGCGGCAGAAAATACCGCCGCCGGTAAACAAACTCAGTTCTTACGCTACGGGTGAAAATCAGCCGACATTGATGCCGACAGCAGCAAGTTCCTCAGCTGTGACCTTGCCTGCATTGTACTTTGCAATGAGACGATCTTCAATGGAGTAGGAATCTATCACATTCTGGAGATCCTGAAGGGTAACATCTGGATTGTAACGGTAAAGGAGCTGCTTGATCTCGTCCTCTTCATAGGGGAACTCATCGATCCAGAAACGCTCATAAAGATCAGCCATCTCTGCAGGAACAGCAATGAGCTGAACGTTGCGGGGAAGGCCGACTTTACCGTCAGCATCGAGCATGGGCATGCCATCGAGATAGTTCTCGAGCATGATCATTGCATATGTTGCTGCAACCCAGTGTGCACCGCAGCCTGCATCAAGGGAACCATCCTTGAGATAAGGAAGAAGGTCGGGGGAAATATCGACGCCGAGGACCTTCATATCATCGCGTCCATAAGTCGTATTGGCGCTGATGGCATAAAGAGCAAAGTCGCCGCCGGAGCCAAAGAATACGTCAGCATCAGGATTTGCAGCAATGAGGTTATCGATCTGGGACTGAGCAGCAGAGTCGGAAGCAGAACCGCGGTAGGTTCCGAGGATCTGGCCGCCTGCAGCTTCGAAGACTTCGATAAATCCAGCAATACGAGGCTCATGAGTGGTATCACCGACTTCAGCACCAGCTATAAGAGCCTTTTTGCAGCCAAGGGAAACAGCAAGATTACCGAGGTTAACGCCAGCAGAATAGTCGTCGCAGCCAACGCCGCCGGCAAAGCATTTCATATCACGGATTTTGTCAGTGAGTTCGCCTACAGGAGGAACCTTGTCAGGGAATGCTATGGGGATGCCTGCCGCTTCAGCCTTAGCGGGACCAACTGCGAAGTTTGTCTCAAGAAGTCCCCACCAGAAGATAGCATCGACATCAGCATTGATGAAGTTTTCAATATCAGCAATGATCTTTTCAACGTTGCCTTCGTCATTGGCTATCTGCATGGTATCGCCACAGATATCAGTTACTACGCGTGCAGCAGTGGTGATGATATCGAGAGGATAAGCGCCAAGGAGAAGCTGGTTCGTGCCGATGACACGGTTGGTTTTTGCAACTCCGTCATCTGCAGGTGCTGCTGCAGGTGCAGAACCACTGGATGCGGCCGGAGCTGAACTGCCTGCACTCGCGGCATCGGTGCTTCCGCATGCGCAGAGACCGGCTACCATTACAAGAGCAAGAAGCATTGCAAGGATACGCGATGTTTTTTTCATTTTCCACCTCATGATTTTTATTTGTAAACAGACTGATCTGTTTTACACTATTTAACCTGTAGAAATGCTATTTTAAATGCTATTTTAAACTACACACCAGATACTTGATGCCTATACGCTGAAATTAAAAATTACTTAAACAGTTAAAACAATTAAACCTTCTTTTGATGGTCATGTCAATAGAATAAACGATAAATTTCAGACTGAATTTTTAGCAATTTTAACAATCTCAAAAGCCTCGTATAATGGGTGTATAATGTTGACAATATTTATGACATGATGTAAAAATATAATTGTAATAATATGGCTGGAGTATACACTTTTTGTGACCCGGTCAACAAAAAACGGAGGAAAAAGAAATGAGCAGACCAATAACGATATTCACGGGCCAGTGGGCGGACCTGAGCTTTGAGGATCAGTGCAAGACACTGAGCGCGATAGGCTATGAAGGTCTGGAAATAGCGACCTGGGCAGACTTCGACGTACGCAAGGCGGCGACAGATCCTGCATACGTGGAAGAGAAGAAGGCAATGCTTGCCAAGTACGGCCTTAAGACCTGGGCACTGGGCTCCCACCTGACCGGCCAGTGCGTCGGCGACCTTTGGGATCCGAGACTTGACGGATTTGCG
>JAIKVS010000120.1 GCA_024685535.1 Oscillospiraceae bacterium
TGCATTAAGCGCGATCGTCGTCTGCATAAGATCGTCAGATTCATCTGATGACTGCAGAAGTCTGTCTGCTGCTTTGAAATCGGCTTCCGCATCATAATAACGGCCTACTGCGTTTAGTATAGTGGCGCGGTTATTATAAGCCGACGCGAGTGCTTTAGTGCTTCCGGAGTGACCCGAATCCACAAGATCTTTATATATGCCTATTGCCTGCTCCTCTGAAGCAAGGGCGTCCTCATACTGGCCCAGGACACTGCCTGCAGTGGCAAGCTTCTCATAGTTTGCCGCGGCTTCGGATTCAGCAGCCCCCTTGTTATTGGAAAGCCGCAGTATCGAGTTTATATCCTCAGTATTTGCTCGCAGTATATCTGCAATTTTAGCATAGGCACCGGGGACATTGGTCAGGTGATCCGGAAGGGAGTAGGTGAGTTCGCTGAGTATCCGCATCGAAGCCTGTTCACGCTTTGCTGCCTCGTCTCTGTAATTGTTTGCCATATTCATCAGGCCGAGTGAAATTCCGGTAACTGCTACGAGTACTGCGGCAGCGCCGCCGGCTCTGGCGGCTATGCGCCTGTTTCGCCGCAGCTGATGCTCCCGAAGAAGATCATCATGCTCGCAGCCAGTGATCCCTGCGATGACCTTGAGCAACTCCGTGTCCGCCTTGGTCATCATTTTTTTAACGTCGTTCCCCTCAGTGCGGATGTCCATAATCCGTCCTTCGATATCTGGAACGAGTTTCAGAGATGGCGGGAACGAGTGTTCCGGGTCGCCGCTGATCAGAAGCGGGTATATATGCTCTGCTCTGCCTATCTCAATGAAAATGGAGACCTCTCTGTCTATCCATTCGGAGGAAGGAGTATCTGTCGAACATACAACAACGAGGCAGTTGCAGGAATGCAGCGCGTCATCTATTGTTTCCGTAAGGATGCGGCTGACAGGAAGCTCTTCAGTATCGCGGAAGGCACGATGGATATCCTCAAAGCCCTGTTTTCGGAGCAGACGTGGCAGTTTGTAGCTTTCAAGTGCGTTGAACGCTTTCTGGGTTATCTCACCGTCAAGAGGTCTGTGGCGGTAACTGAAGAATACGTCATAATCGAAACTCATGCTCAGCCCGCATTCCCTGAGTCGTCAAGCAGCTCATCAAGCCCGTATTCGGCAAGATCGGCCTTTGCATTTTCAATGGCCCCATAAACATATGCCAGAGCCTGTTCATCACCTTCAAAGCTTGCCGGAAGTTCATCTATCGTTCGCTTCGCGATTTCCATACTGAGTTTGGTCTGCTGTGCGGCTATGTCACCCTCAGCTTTAGCAATAAAGCCTAATCTGAGGAAAATTGCTGCCGCTGTGATGCAGATTACTCCGGCAATGGAAACAGCAATGATCAATGCTCTCTTGCGGCGCTGCCTGTGCCGCTGTTCAAGATCATCCGGGTGCAGCCCTAAAACTGAAGCAGTTATCCTCACGGTCTCGTATTTTAGAACTTCTTTCTTACGTGCGGGAGTGGAGGCGCGAAGGTCAGCAGCCACGGGTTCTATGGTCTCGGTCTTCTCAACTACGGACATGTCCGGCATGATCCGGCGAACGATCTTTTTCTCGATGAAACCCTCCGGGAACGAGTCAGCCGGTTCCGCTTCCGCAATTATCGGTATCACGGAATCCTTGCCGTGCATCTCCCGGAAAAAGTTGAGCTTTTCCAGTATTATTGGATCATTCTTTGTCCCGGGAGAACATAGCAGCGCCAGAAAACGGCAGGCCTCGAGCCTACCACACATAGCATCATCAAGAGGAGCGCTGTCGGTGTCAAGCAGTATCCTGCGGTAATCCAGAGAAGGATCAGGAAGCACTGTTCCTGACGGAAGCCTATATTTCCGAAGACTTCCTGCCAGTGTTTCTGCCAGCTCAGCATCATGCTTTATTGCCAGTATGCAGATATCGTAATTATACATATGTTTCCTCCTGAGGCATTAAATCAATCCTGAATGGGTTTATCCATCAGCTCAAGGCCTTTACCGAGTCAAACCGCTCAAGATACTTATAAAACTCCTCGGAATCAATGTCACTGTTGAAATCTATGCAGACTACAGCGAAATCCCCGAGCATATCGGTCTCAAATACAAGCTGCTCTTTGATTATGTCATACCTTGCCTTGAAAGCTTTCAGATTGCCGTCTCCGTCGCGAAATACGGCAAAAATCTGTCTGTTAGATTTCGGAGCAGGGCAGCTGAAACGAACTGTAATTTTCTCGTTAAGCTTGGTCACCAGCTGGTCACAGACAGTAACAGTTAGATTATAAACGGGTGCTGCCTCTTCAAGTGATACTGCATCTGTCAGCGGTGTCGAAGCGGACTGCGCTGCTGCCCGGCCTGTTTCAGCGGAAGATGACCCCATTTCCTGCACTGTCACTGTGATTATCAGATCATCTGGTTTTACGTCCGGCTTGATATCTTCTGGAGTGATATATGATCCTTCTGTGCTGTTATCATTATTGCTCTGATTGCCGGTGTTATCATTTGGCTGGTTGCCAGCATCATGATCTCCGGCTGTGGTATCAGAACTCTCAGAGTTGATGTCATTTTGAGACCCGCTATTGTCATTGCCATTATTATCGCCATGCCCGGAATCACCGTTTTCATTGCTCTGATTGTTGGTGATGAAGGAACTGAGGTCTACCAAAATTCCTGAGCCCCCTGTCATGGAACCTGCCCCGGATCCGCCGAGTATGCCGCTGCCGGTGATGGAAGTGTTGGTTGACATGACGCTGCCTCCGCTGCCGGTGTTAGTTGTGCCGGGGAGAATATTTACCAGCCTGATCAACCAGATCTGATCTGCAGAAACGGAGCCTGTCTGGGAAACACTGTCGATCACATATTTGCCCAATTTACCGTTACTTATTGTATATACTTCGATCAGAGTGCAGTTTTCCCCGTATTTACCCGCAAGGCTGGTAAAACTCAGGATCCCGTTTGAAATAAGAGCAGTGTCCAAAACACCTTGTTCTGCTACAGTTTCACCGCTCCATGAGTATGATCCGCTGGGAATAAAATGACTGGAGGTACTGATGTTCATAGTCTGGACGGGAATGGCATTTGGCGCAGGCATTTCAGTATTTCCGGGATCAACAATAATGATGCTCTCTTTTTTCCCCTCTACAGAACTGTTGTTAAAGATCTGATAATTCCCGGAAAAAAACTTTAAGCTGCCATTGCAAGTGATACCTGAGTTGAAAGAAACTATGCAGCCGCTCTGGTAATCAGTGTTGGCATAACAGCTAAGCTCAGCTCCTTCAGAAATAACTACAGGTCCGGTCGATGAGCCGTCTGAGCTTATAAGACTGTTGGAGCCGTATATTGTTAGACCTGTATTCTGCGCGTTATTATATATCGAGCAGCTATCGAACGTACAGGAGGCAGTAGCCGAACTGTTAAATTCGATCACGCCTCCGGTGATCATACCTTCACCGTAAAGTTTTCCGCTGACGTTGATTTTTGGCAGAACTAAAGAGGCGGTTTGAGAAGTAAGTGACGAAAGGATCATGGTAGACCCGTTATCCAGTGTGAGTTCCGATGAGGCAGGTATATTCAGATTTGGTGCGGAATACTCGTATCTATGATAACCGTCATGTTGATAATCAGGTAATGATGTATAGGTCGTACTTGAAGCGGGGACCAGTCGACCATCCTCCTCGTGTTCTATTACTGATTCCTGAACAGTGCTCGGAAGAAATAGGGAAGAACCGTCCGGTACGATAAGGGAAACATTGTCGGGCAAGGTATAGTTCTCGTCTAGAATGCCGGATACATTTCCGTTTATTAACTGATAAACAGCATTGGAAGAGCCTGATTCCGAACTGCTGCCGGTACTGCTTGGAGTATTAGTCTTGAGAAAGACAGCCACGCCGCCGGAATCATAGATTCCCTCTATGGGATGAAGGAAGAATTTGTGGTTTTCACTGAGCGAGATACTGTCCAGTAACAGTATTCCCGTACCTGTAATATTTATATTCCCATCAGCCTGTATGGAACTTAGACGGTTAAGCCCGGTAGCCAGAATATTTATGTCGCTGTTTGTTGATGCGAGAGTCTGGGAGGAGCCGTCATAATTGACCATGAACAAGCTGTCATCGTCTGCAGTTTCGGTTTTTCCTGCATCAAATCCCCAGAAACTGTTATCAGAAACCGTTGTTTTAGAGCTTTCGGTATCGCCAAGGGTAATAACGGTGCTGCCTGAGGTGCCGGTTAAAGTGATCGTGGCGGACTCTTCACTGCCGGAGAGGCCGGATTGATCGGCATCTGGTGCTGAGCGGTTCTGTTCTGCGGGATCCGATTCACCGGATTGCGAACTGCTGGCAGCAAGAGCAAAACGCTTTATTGTTAATGATCCATCTGGAACATCATCGCCAGCTGAACTGAATGCAGTACCAACTGCCGGAAAGGTTAGAGGAGTGATGGCATTGTCAATTCCGGGAATGCTGTATATGCCTGAGTTATCCTCTGTTTCATTCTTGAGATTATCAACCTCAGCTTTGACAGGATCTGTGTCTAGTTGATCTGTGAATGTTTCATTATCTGTGTCTCCGGGTATTACCACAGGGTTGTTAACATTTTTGCCGCTATCTCCGGAACCTTCGTTAACGACATGATTTTCACCATTTACTACAATGCTCTCGGTTTTGTCAGCCGGACTATGGCTTTCACTGTCAGAAGTGCTGCTCTCAAAGGCGGTATCTGTGCTGTTGTTGCTCAAAGCAGCAGGATCTTCAGATATACTTTCAGTCTCAGCAGAAACTGGGATCTCCGCAGTCACAGGATCTTTACTGCATGTATCTGTTTTTGATGTTTCTTCTTTGCCGGAAGATAAGGCATTTGCAGCAGTACTGTCTGAATTGCTGGGATCTGTGATCTTTTCTTCGCATTGTGGTACAGGTAGGTCAGAAACAGGTTCATCGACTGGATCAGCGTATGCCTTGCTGCTGAGGGTAAGCGCCAGCACGGAAGCAATGATTGCTCCGCTTATTTTTTTTATCCAATTGTCCACCAGGCGCACCCTCCTTTGCAAAAGTTTGAAAAATGGTTTTAATTCTTTGCCTGTCAGAGTCCGTATTTCAGCTCTTTAACGCTTTCTATGGTCTCGAGGAAATCATAGAATTCTTTGGTGTAGAGTTTGCCTTCATAATCGATGCAGACTACTACGAAGTTTCCGAGTTTGTCTCCGTTGAATACGAGCTGCCCTGTTATAGCGTCATACCTTGCGGGGAATGCGGTGAGGGAGCCGTCCTCATTGCGAAACACAGCAAAGAGCTGACCATCAGCGGTAGGTGCAGGATAGTCAAAGCGCACTGTAACAATATTGCCCAGTTCGAAGATCTGCTTTTCTTCGAGATATGCCGAAAGATTGTAATAAGTTTCCTTATCAGTGACCTTAAGTACCAGTGAAATTGCTCCGGCGTTTTTCCCGCCAAGCTTTCCGGAACCTATAGCTGATGTAGATGTTGGGGTGTATTCTTCTCCACCGCCTTGGCCTAACTCAATAAGCCACCAATGGAAAGAAGAATACTCCTTGAATGAATCTTTGCAGCTGATACAATCACCTTCAGGCCAAAAATCTGTTTCATTTTCATTTGAATAACCAAATACCGGTGTAATCAGATTCCCGAAATTATCATGTGAAGGATCGTATGGAGGTTGGTAGATGATTTTTTTGTCATTGCTTGTCAAGTAATTCCTGGAAGAAACATATCCAGAGAGTTCAAAGTACAGTCTGTTATACAATATTACTTTATCTTCATCGTATATCTTGAAAATATTCGGGCCGACTGAAACGTTAGCATTTATACTTGGAATACTATTTACTGTATTTTTAAGGTTTTTACCACTAAGAACAAGAATGCCGTCACCGGTGATTTCTCCGTTTCCATTAAGATTACCCCGTACATCCAGAACGGGAGTCTGCACATAAGCATTTTCATAGCCTTTCTTAGCGACTTTTCCGTGTGTTAATACTTTACCAGCGAGACTTACTGTTGCGCCGTTGTTAATAGTGAGTGTAGATTTTTCTGGTATTGTAAGACAGCTGGTTATAATGTTTTCTTGTCCGTAAATTGGATTTAAACCAGCCATGTAACCAGTCGAGTAATAATCAGCATCAGTACTTTCAAGATTGGAAATATCAATCTCAGGACTTGTTAATTCGATTTTTGTTCCTGATGGCATTACAAGATTGATGCCGTCTGGCATCACATACTGCGCATCCAATATGCCGGGATACTTGCTATCGTTTATCAACACATAATCATCCGTATTATAACCAGACAAACCGCGAAGAAAAACAGCAGGAACTGTAGTAGTACCTCCGATTGGCTGAAGAATGAAATTGTTATTTTCATTAAAACTATCAACAAGTACTATACCTGTTCCGGAAAAATAAACATCTCCAGAACCGTTGGCGTTGAGATAACCTATCTGATTAACTCCGGATGCATTAATATTTATATTGCAATTTTGAGAAGTAATGGAATCACCGGTATAATTATGTAACGTTAAAGTTCCGTCGCTGTTGCTCCATCCGTTCCCAGCTTCGCTTTCACTAGAAGGAAAAGATTCAATTTTATCATTACCATCTAAGTTATTGTCATCATCAATATAAATTGTACCATCTGTACCACTTTTGATTTCGCCGCCTTTATCGTCGCCGCCTTTATCGTCGCCGCCTTTGTCGTCGCCGCCTTTGTCGTCGCCGCCTTTATCGTCGCCGCCTTTGACATCGCCAGCTTCGCTTGAGCCGGCACTGGCATCATTAATGAAACTATCAGTCGTGTTTTCTTTGTCTGTATCATTGAGGCCATCAGACATGCTGGGATCATCTGATGGTATTTTCTTTTCTTCCTTAGGCGGTTCAGCATATGCCTTGCTGCTGAGAGTCAGCGCAAGAACAGATGCTATCACGGCGCTGCTGAGTTTTTTTATCCACTTATCCATTTTCATGTCCTCCTGCTCAAAAGTGCATGCTGAAAGTATATAATTATCCAATATACCAACTTACATGATATCACCAGTTAAGTATTTCCACAATAACAAACTTGTGTAATAAACAGCCTGAGTTTTCCCTTAAATTAATAGCTTATTCGCAGATTTTGCGCTGATAGCTTTTTATTGACAAGATGTCTGCGCCTTCTTATACTTATATCTATACTTATTTATACGAATTAATGGCCTTTACGGCCGCTAAAAATCGGAGGAATCCATGCTTACGGTCCCTGTAATCATAATATCTGTTGCGCTGTTTATGGCGCTTATGATAAATCTTGTAACAAAGCCGTCCCGTTCATCTAGAATCACTACCTTCTGCATCGTAGTATCAACGATCTGGGGATTCGTTGTCTATGGAACGGGATTTGCCGAAAGTACCGGCAATCTGCCTCTCAGCATAATTCGCACGGTCATGACAGTGCTGCGCATGTTCGTCGGCGTTAACGAGCTTTCGGCGATCCAGGGTACAAGGTTTGTATCGAATACAGGCTGGATGATTGCTTTCTGGCTGATGCACCTCATGGCCTTCTATTCTGCAGCCAGCGCCATCATGTTTACTATCGGGGCCGCGGCTCTCAGGCAGCTTCGTCTGTTTCTTTCCCGCAGAGGCGACCTCACACTTATTTACGGCATTAATGAAAACAGCATAAACCTGGGCAAGGAATGCAGGGCAGCCGGCGGAACATCCGTGATTTTTATAGAAGAGAATGTAGATTCCGCAAAGATCCGCGAGCTCAACGATATGGGTATGTCTGCGATCATCGGCTATTCCGCTGTGCACTCAGAACCGCGAGCCATAAAGAAACTTCGTATCTTAAACAGGAAAATAACTGTATATGCCCTCAACTCAAAACCCGACCAGAACCTTTTCTATGCTCTGGAGCTGAAAAATGCTCTGGAAAAAGCTGGAGTTGCTCCTGAGAATACCGGCATAACGCTTCCCGGAGAGGAAGAGATAATAACTTCTATGCTCCAGGTTTCTCCTGAAAACTATGGCTTTGGCTATGTGAACGTGTTCGATGTGGGCAATCTTACGGCCAGGGCTATGATAAAGATCTGCCCTCCTTGGGAGTATATGCATTTCACCGAAGACGGCCATGCGAAAGAAGACTTCGAATGTGTGGTGGTAGGATTCGGAAAGAGCGGTCAGGCGGCTCTGCGCCAGTTGCTCATCAACGGGCAGTTTGCCGGAAGCACTTTCCGGGCTGCTGTTTTCTCGCCCGCTTTTGAAAGAGAATCAGGCTATATCCTTGCGGACAGCCCCGAACTGCTGAACAAATATGATATTCAGAGCTTCAAGGCTGACGGACGAAGCAGAGAATTCTATGACTATGTTGGACAGCATCTTGCTACCATAAAGATGATAGCAGTATGTACCGGCAAGGAGGAAACGAACAGGGAGATCTCAGATAATCTCATGCTCTATCTAAAACGCCGACGCGCAGAGAACATCTGTGTTATCCAGTGTGGCCATAACGGTGCACGCTATCAGGAGACGGTCGGCAGTCCTATTGTACGCGGCAACATATATACAAAGGCTA
>JAIKVS010000138.1 GCA_024685535.1 Oscillospiraceae bacterium
AGCTTTCCAGCTCTCAAAAGAAATTGTTTTTTTCGAAGCCTTGCGGCTTCGTGAAACCCTTTCCGGTGCTTATTTAGCATAAGCTTTTTGTTCATCACTGTTCAATTTTCAAGGTACACGCTGTCCTCTTGGGCGACAGCTTGCTTAATATATCATAACCGTCATCCCATGTCAACAACTTTTTTCACTAATTTATAAAAAAATTTAACAGGGCATCCGAAATTATCCGAATGCCCTGTATTTTCAATGCTTTGCGGATTTTATTCTCCCGCAGTTTCCGGGGTTTCCACCGGGATCTGAGGGCTTTCTTCCACGATTTCCGGTGCCTCTATAAGAAAATCTGCAATATTCATACCTATTATGCTGTCAGAAAGGATGATATCAGCCGCATCTATTTTTTCCTGCATCATCTCAGAATATGCCGAGTTGGCATATTCCATCCTTGCGCTGAGAGCCGTTCCTTCGTCGGAATATTCGATCACGGCGTCCGGATCGTTCGGGAGCCTTATCATAACATGGTAGCCGTAGGTAGAAAGTATCGGATCGGAGATCTCGTAATCCTTGAGATCCTTCCATCCGTTTTCGAACTCCTGCACCATCTTCCCGGTGGTAAACACATAGCCGTCCGGATACTGGAACTTGCCTGTATCCTCGTCGTGCTTTGTCTTAAGTTCCGCAAATTTCTTCAGCAGCTTGTCTTTCTTGGTGATCTTTTTGAGTTCCGCAGCGGTCTTTTCCGCGAGCGCCAGCTTTTCGGCAACAGTTGCCTCGTCCAGAGCCTCTCCCGTAGAGGGGTCCACTGTCATAAAGAGGATGTGGTTTGCTCTCATATAACCGTTATTCTCAAGGAACTTGAGCGCATCCTCATCAGAGACTTTTTCACCGTATTTCCCATATAGTTGCTCAAATATCTCATGATGAAGATAGCTTGCCCTGTTATACCGCCTGTAAATATCCAGAGACAGGTAGTCCGTTTCCCGAAGGAACTTGTCGAAGTCCTCCTCCGTGGCATCTTCACCGCAGTACTGCACTGTCTGGTCTTTTATACCTTCATCGATAGCCTTCTGCGCTTCCTCGGAGAGCTCTATGCCGTTCTGTTCGGCATAGTTTTCTATGGCGCAGATCATGCTCATATGGTTTCCGGCATCCTGCCTGACGCTGTCGGCAAGGGTCATGGTGCCTTCCTCGTCAGCGGGATCGGTCCACTTATAGTCCATGCCGTAGTACTTATACATATCTATATAGTACTGGATATATTCCGCATAGTATCTAATCCAGTAATAATACTCGTTCCAGGACACCTCGCGTCCGTCAACGGTCATTACCACTTCTTCGGGATCACGGCTTTTAAACAGCGCTTCATAATCGATAACATATGAAGGCGCTGCAGCTGGTTCCTCTGAAGTATCAGCCGTTTCAGGGCCTTCCGTATCCGCAGCTTCCACCAGTTCTGCCACGTCATCGGGAACCGGTTCCGCAACCGTCTCGCCGCAGGCCGAAAGCAGCATAGCAGCGCACAGTATAAATGCGCATACTATTACATATATATTTTTCCTTTTCATCCTCAGACTCCTTTTGATAATAAAAACACGCTCAATATAGCATCCAAACAGGTATTATTACAAGAACTATTTGTAAATAATCAGGTTTTTCCCGAATCTTTCCAGTCAGACGCGAACTTTCTGGCCTCATCTATCACATGCGCAGCATTATTTATCCTGACGCTTATGCAGGGCTTGGAACCGGCTTCCACTCTCAGTCTTCTGTTATATGCCGGCATCGCATACAATGCAGAGACCTTTTTCATATCGAAATCTCTCACCGTAAACCGGATGCTGCCGTTCTTCTGGGCAATATCCGTGATGCCTGCAGCCCCTGCCTCGCCTCTTAGCAGTGACACCTGCAGCAGCACGCTCACGCTCGGAGGAGGATCTCCAAAACGGTCTATCAGCTCATCCATCAGGTCGTCCGCCTCAGCCTCGGTCCTGATCAGAGCTATCCTTCTGTAAAGATCCATCCTCTGTTCCGGGGAACTTACATAGCTTTCCGGAATATTTGCCGATACGGCCAGATCCGCTGCACAGTCCGCCCTTACAGGAATTTCTATCCCTCTCGCCTCTAAAACAGCTTCATTCAGGAGCTTCATATACATATCGTAGCCCACATCTATCATGTGGCCGGACTGCTCCGCGCCGAGAAGATTTCCCGCTCCTCTTATCTCAAGGTCCCTCATGGCTATCTTTATTCCGGAACCGAACTGGGCAAAGTCCCTGACAGCGTTGAGACGCTTCTCAGCGTCCTCGGTGAGCACCTTGTCTCTTCGGAACGTCAGATACGCAGACGCTCTCCTTGACGATCTTCCCACACGGCCTCTTATCTGATGGAGCTGCGCAAGGCCAAGTCTGTCAGCATCTTCTATTATAAGCGTGTTCACATTTGGTATGTCTATGCCGGTTTCGATTATTGTGGTGCATACAAGGACCTGAATCTGCCCGCTCACCACATCGTCCATAACTCTGGCAAGCATTGCCCTGTCCATCTGCCCGTGGGCAACGTTCACCTCTGCCTCAGGCACGAGCTCTGATATTCTCCTCGCAGTCCTCTCGATATCCTCTATCCTGTTATGCAGATAATAGACCTGGCCGCCCCGCTGGAGCTCCCTCCTTATGGCATCTGCCACCACAGTCCAGTCATGTTCCATGACAAAGGTCTGGACAGGCAGTCTGTCTCCGGGCGGCTCCTCGATTATAGACATGTCCCTAATTCCGGACATCGCCATATTGAGAGTTCTGGGTATGGGAGTTGCGGAAAGGGTGAGCACGTCCACTCCCTTTGCCAGTTCCTTTATATGCTCCTTGTGGCTCACTCCGAAGCGCTGCTCTTCGTCAACCACCAGCAGTCCAAGATTTTTAAACTGGATATCCTTCGAAAGCAGCCTGTGGGTGCCTATGACAAGATCACATGTACCGGATCTGATATCTCTTACTGTCTTATCCGAAGCGCCGCCGCTTTTGAATCTGCTGAGTACTTCAATATTAACAGGGAATCCGAAAAAGCGCTGCACCGCAGTCTGATAGTGCTGCTGTGCTAGAACGGTAGTAGGCACGAGAATAGCCGCCTGCTTCCCGTCCATCACGCACTTCATGACAGCCCTCATGGCGACCTCTGTCTTTCCAAACCCGACATCGCCGCAGAGGAGCCTGTCCATCGGCACCTGTGATTCCATGTCCCGCTTTATCTCTGCCGTGCAACGGAGCTGGTCATCGGTCTCGGTATAGTCGAAGTTCTCTTCAAACTCTCTCTGCCATTCGGTATCG
>JAIKVS010000014.1 GCA_024685535.1 Oscillospiraceae bacterium
TTGATAGACTGCGACTGCTGGCTGGCCTTCTGCTTCTGCTTGCTGTTTATCTTCTCTTTGCTGGTCCTGCGGAAATTCTCTCCCGTTTTTGATCCGGCAAGATCTTCGAATTTCTCATTGTATTTCTCAATATTTACAGAGGATCCGCCACGGGTATCAACTACTCTCTTCTCAGCGACCTTCCTGGGTACATGAGGTTTGTTCTCCGGCTGCTTCTTTGCAGGCTGCTGTTCCTGAGCAGGCGCCTGAGGCTGTACCTGCTGCGGCTTTTTATCCGTCTTTGCATTCTTTGCTGTTTTAGCCGCTTTATCATCCTTGACAGCTTTTGATGCAGGTTTTTGCTCTGCCTGCTTTACAGGTTCAGCCTCCGGTTTTGATACATTGAATATCTGCTCCAGACTGCCAACCTGATTATTCTGTGTAAGATATTCGAAAATTACATCCAGCTCATTGTTTTCAAGAACCTGCATATGATTCTTCGGAGGCGCGATATAATCGGTAAGTATCTGAGAAATGACCTTTGATGTCATTCCGAAATCCTTTGCGACTTCATGAATCCTGTATTTATTGTCTATGCTGCTCATATATTGTCCTCCAAAGTAGAATTTAGCGTGCGTTTATGATCCTGATTTAATGATCTTAAGAAGTGCTTCTGCAAACCCGCTGTCATTTATCGACAGCACGGAACATAGTCCTGAACCTGCTGCAGAAGCAAGATCATCTTTTGAATATTCTGAAATTATATACTTTATACCGTGCCTTTCAGCAAGATCTGAGATCCTGCATTTAACGGTTTCAGAGCAATCGGAAGCTATTAGAACAAGGCTTGATCTTCCGGCCTTTATATCTTCCCTGCACTTTTGCTCAGTAAGCGAAACCCTGTTTGCCTTTCGCATGAGACCTATAAGATTAAGTGCCTTATCCATTTTTATCAGAATCCAGCATATCGGAGATTGATCCATAGATATCTTCCGGGATACTCACTCCAAGCGATCTCTCAAGGGCTTTGGACTTATATGCTTTTTCAAAACAGGAAGCGCTCCTGCATATATAGGCACCTCTGCCCGAAAGCTTTCCTTTCAGATCCAGCTGAATGTTACCTTCACTTGATCTGACTATTCTGATCAGCTCTTTCTTCTGTTTAGGCTCACGGCAGCCCAAACAAAGCCTGACAGGAATCGATTTAGCCATAAAAAGCCTCTGTTCAGCCTTCAGATTCAGGCTTGATATCTATCTTATAACCGGTGAGTTTTGCTGCCAGCCTTGCGTTCTGACCCTCTTTGCCTATAGCAAGAGAAAGCTGGCTGTCCGGTACTATAACTCTGCAGCTCTTTACTTCATCCAGCATTGTGACGCTGATCACCTCAGAGGGTGAGAGCGCAGCAGCAATATACTCTTCCGGATATTCACTGTATTTAACTATGTCTATCTTTTCGCCGTTTAGTTCATTTACGATATTGGCAACACGGCCTCCCTTGGGACCAACACATGAACCTATCGGATCAACATTTGGATCTTCAGACCATACAGCGATCTTTGTGCGGCTGCCTGCTTCACGTGCAATGGATTTTATCTCAACGGTCCCGTCATATATCTCGGGAACTTCAAGCTCGAAAAGCCTTTTTACAAGTCCTGGATGCGTGCGGCTTATAAGCACCTGAGGGCCTCTGGTGGAATTTCTGACTTCTACTACATAGACCTTTATCCTGTCCCCTTCATGGAGAACTTCGGTTTTTATTCTCTCGTTAGCGGAGAGCATCGCCTCGGTAAACTCGCTGTTTGAGGAGATCCTTATGGAAACACTGCCGTTTCTCGGCTCAACATGTGAAACCACTCCTGTAAGTATCTCATGCTCCTTGGACGTGAATTCCTCATATACGAGGCCTCTTTCAGCCTCTCTGATCCCCTGGATGATAACGTTCTTTGCGGCCTGGGCGGCAATACGGCCGAATTTCTTCGTCTCAACGGGAATTTGGATGACATCTCCGACCTTTGCTCGTTTGCTTATCTTTTTTGCAGCATCTATCTGGATCTCAGTGTTGGGATCCTCAACAGTATCAACAGCTGTCTTGTTTACCACCATCTCGATTTTTTTCTTGTCTTCATCGAGAATGACCTCTGCGTTATCTGTGCACTCCGGATTATCACGTCTGAAAGCAGCAAGCATTGCCTGCCTTATCTTGTCATACATGAATTGTCTTGGAATGCCTTTTTCCTTTTCGATCTCTTCTATTGCTGAGAAGAATTCAACGTTCATTTTTTAAACTCCGTTTCAAATTATGTATTAGAAATCAACGTGAAGCCTGACCTGCGCGACGGAATCATTATCGAAAACAACTTCTCCGCGGGATGTTTCAATGCAGATTTCCTTATCATCACGGGACCGTAAAACACCGGTGTGAGCTTTTGAGCCTTCCACGGCCTTGTAAAGGTTTATATCTACCTGATGTCCGATAAACATCTCGAAGTCGGAAGGCCTTTTCAAAACCCTGTCCGCTCCTGCCGAGCATACTTCAAAGATATAGCTGTCCGGAATGAAATCCTGCTCATCCAGAATAGGGTCAATAGCCTTGCTTATGGCTTCGCAGTCACTGATTGAAACGCCCTCATCCTTATCTATATACACTCTAAGGTACCAGGAACCAGCTTCCCTGACGTATTCCACATCCCAGAGACTGCAGCCGTTTTCTTCAACTATGGGCCTTGCTATCTCTTCAGCCCTGCTGCTGATTTTACTCATATCATACCTCTTATGGATTATCCATAATAAAGGAGTGGGCGAACACCCACTCCATTAACTGACTAACCTACTTGCACAGTTTAACATCATAACAAGGGAAATGCAAGCATTTTTCGCATTTTCTGACTTTTTTCTCAATATTCAAACTCAGGATCATAATGCGCATAGAACTGCTCATAGCAAAGATCGTTTTTCATGATGAATGTGGCTGCTTCAACGCCCACATATCTGTAATGCCATGATTCATCCCATCCGGTGAGAAGCAGCTTTTTCTGCGGATATCTCTTTATAAAACCGTATTCAAAACAGTGCTGATCAAGCCAGGCAAACATCTCCTGGTTCATATTATCATATTTCAGAGTTCCGTGATACCTGTCAACAAGATCGACCGCAAGCCCCAGCTGATGCTCGCTTGCTCCGGGAAAGTTTGTTATATGTCTCGCCTTCTCAACAGCCTCCTGATACTCTGGCTTCATATAAGCTTCCTTTCCCGTGATACCCATGCTTTCGGCAATACTGGAGGCTGTGCCGTTAAAGATCTGCTCCTGATATGAATAAGACCTGTATCCGCTGTTGACATATATGCTGTATCCTGCTTCTCTTACAGCATCAAGCATAGCTATAAGATAAGGCATTGTTTCGGTATCGAATTTAGTCCCGTAGTAAGTTACATATTCTGCATCTATAACTTCAACATCAGGGTAATATACGGCCGAGAGGAGGTTTTTATCGTTTACTATGGAATACTGGTGCTCCGTGATATCTATCACCGGCCATTTCAGTCCGCCAAGCTCATCAGGTTCCTCTTCAATTATCTGTTCAGGCGGGACGTAGTCGGATTTAATGGTGCCTCCTTCCACGCCGCCGAAGATAAGTTCCGTTGAACTGTCGCGTCTGGCATCAACGATCACAAAGAGGACCAGACATAATGAGATCATAAAAATGATCCATATTGTATGCTTTAATTTTATGATCTACACCACCAATTCATAGATAATGGCATTCTCATACCGGAATCTGCCTTAAAATTATGTCAACACATTATATCATAAACTTTATAACAGTCTACAACAATTTGTAAACATATATAAACATAAAAAGAGACAGCAGCTGTTTAACCGCTGTCTCTTTAAAGTTTTTTTTAATTATTTGGAGTTGAATATTTTGAAGATGCTGTCAAAAGGATCTTCCTCACCGGAAGGCGGTGTCGGCTGAGCTGCCGGTTCCTTTGCCTGTTTTGCAGGCTGAGCGGTTTTTGGCATATCCGGGACTATCGGTGCAGCACTCTCACTCTTAGGAACAGCCGGTTTAAAAACAGACTGCTTCGGTGCCGGAGCTGCAGCTTCTTCAAAACCGGTGGCAATTACGGTAACGCGGATCTCATCCTGCATCTCATTATCAAAGGAAGCACCGAATATGATATTTGCATCCGGATGTGCCGCTTCCTGAACGAGGTTCGCAGCCGCCTCAATATCATCAAGTCCCATATCCTCTGAACCGGTGATATTGATGAGAACTCCGTGAGCTCCGTTGATGGATGTTTCCATAAGGGGACTTGATACCGCCATCTTGGCAGCTTCTTCAGCCTTGCCCTTTCCTGCGGCATGGCCAACGCCCATATGAGCATAGCCGGCATCTTTCATGATGCAGGTGACATCGGCAAAGTCAAGGTTGATGAACCCGGTATTCTTAATAAGATCTGAAATGCTGGTAACAGCCTGTTTAAGAACATCGTCTGCTATCTCAAATGCGTTGGAGAGGGTTATCTTCTGGTCTGTAGCATATTTCAGCCTGTCATTTGGAATTATGAGCAGGGAGTCGACCTTGGCGAGCAGTTCTCTGATGCCTGCATTAGCCTGATCAAGTCTTCTCTTTCCTTCAAACTTGAAGGGTTTTGTCACAACGCCGACTGTAAGCACTCCTGCTTCCTTTGCAAGATCGGCAACAATCGGAGCCGCACCTGTTCCGGTGCCGCCGCCCATGCCCGCGGTGATAAACACCATGTCGGTATTCTCAATCACCTTAGCGATATTGCTTCTGCTCTCTTCTGCAGATTTTCTGCCGATCTCCGGATCGGAACCGGCTCCCTGGCCATGGGTGGTCTTTTCGCCGATCTGGATCTTAACATCAGCATTGGAAATGGAAAGAGCCTGTTTATCTGTATTGATAGCAACGAATTCTACACCGTCAGTGCCGGACTTAACCATTCTGTTAACGACGTTGTTACCGGCTCCGCCAATGCCCAACACTTTTATAGTAACAACATTATCAGGACCGGAATCAGCTTTGAAATCCATTGTTTGCCTCCAAATTTATAACAATTTCCTTACTATATTATTACATTTTCAACAAATGGTCAATAGTAAATTTGTAATAATCTCTCAATTAGATGCCAGCGTGATCAATATGGCGTAAATACAGCCGTCATGGCGCTGGAAACATCTATCTCTCCATAGTCTCCGTCCTTAAGCTGATCTATCGCTGCAAGAAACATTCCGAATTTATATTCAACTTTGTAAGCATCACCTATAGTGATGGAATATTTGTTCGTGTAGTCGAATTTTACAGAGTTTCTGTTTGAAAAATCAATATGACGAACATATCCTGCAAGTCCCCTGTCCTGGATCTGTGTAAGAACTTCCGAAAGATATGGAACTATTTCTTCATAGTCAGTAACTGTCAGAGGTTCCCCGATAAGAAGTGTTCCGGGGTTTATACCGGAAACAGATATCAGCTGTGCTGCTTCTCCTTCCGCTGCCTTTCCGAGGATCTTGCAGTTAGCGTCCATTGTCCACTTTTCATCACCGACTATAAGATATGCAAGAGCCTTGCTCTCCTTTATCTCAATCGTCACCTTATCAGGCAAAGATCTTGAAACAAACACCTCGTCAACATAAGGAAGCTTGGCGAATACCCGGCTTATTGCGGCAAATCTGTCGAAGAAGAAGAGATTGTCCCCTTCTTCTATATCTACGGCGCTGATTATTTCTTCCTTGGTATAATGCTCGTTTCCGATCACTTCAATCGTGTTGACGCGAAAAATAACGCTCATCACAAATATAAGGCCGATAACAATTAGAAAGAAAACCAGTGGACCGCTGATCTTGCTGAATGAGCTGAAATTAAATATTTGTGATAATTTTTCTTTAAGAGAAGGTTTCATAAAAGACCTTTCACTTTACCGGTTCATAACAGAACAAAGGACCTTTTCTGCAATTATCTCTGCTGAATCAGGAACGCAGAAGGATCTCATAGCTTCAGTCATAGCAGCAGTTCGCTCCGGCGAAGTAAGGATATCTTCGATAGTCCTCAGCAGATCCTCGGGAGTAAATGTACCTTCACTGAGGACTATGGCTGCGCCTTTTGCTTCAAAAACTCTTGCGTTTTTATCCTGATGATTATTGACCACATTTGGTGAAGGCACAATAACAGCCGGTTTGCCCAGATAAGCAAGTTCTGCCAGCGTAGATGCGCCTGCGCGGCAGATCACAAGGCTTGCTGCTCTGAGAAACAGCGGAAGATCATAGACAAAATCTTTCAGTACAAAGTTTCTTTCTCTGATCACAGGAAGATCCAACCCGCTTATATAGCTGTACTGGTCAAAATACCGTTTACCGGTTACATGCATAAGGTTAAACTTCTTTTCCGGCATGATGGAAACGAACTTTGAAATAGTTTCGTTCATATATCCCGAACCGAGTGAACCCCAGACAGAAACTGCAAGCGGAAGCTTCGGATCTGCTCCGAGCTGATTGAAAGCATCTTCCGGATCTGTTGGGTCTTCAAACTGTTTCCTTACAGGCGTGCCTGTATATTCCGCCTTTCCGGGCTTATAATATCTTATGCTTTCGCGATATCCTGTGAATACTATTTTCACGAAGCGCGAAAGCATTTTTGTAGTAAGTCCCGGTTCAGAATTGCTCTCATGAACAAAGGACGGTATCCCCAGCAGCCATGCCGCAAATATCACCGGGAAGCATACATATCCGCCTGTTCCTATAACAGCATCAGGCCTGAATTCTTTTATCAGCCTGAGCGATCGGAAAAGCGAAGATATGACGTTAAATATAGTTTTCAGATTATGGACTATGTCCTTTGGTTTCTTTCCTCTGCTGAGATTTGTGACCGGCACAGCTTTGATCTCATATCCGCACTTGGGAACGATATCCATCTCCATCATGCCCTGGGCACCAATGAAAAGATACTCGGTAACGGGATATTTCTTTGTGATCTCTTCGGCAATGGAAACCGCCGGATATATATGGCCGCCTGTACCGCCGCAGGTAAAAAGGATTTTCATCTGTAACACCGTGAAACAGTAATTCTAATATTTCAGTAACGGTTCATAATACCCAGGAAGGAAAGGATTGCAAAAAGCAGTGAAACAGAAGTAAACAGTGCAAAAAGCTCTTTTTCCTTCCATTTCTTGCCTGTCCAGCCGCCCAGCTCCAGATGATGGTGGAACGGAGCCATCCTGAATACACGCTTGCCGTGGGTGAGCTTGAAATATGCCACCTGAATAATGTCTGAAAGTGTCTCTATGATATACATTATACCAAGTGTCAGAAGGATCAGCGGCATATCGTATACGAACGCCATTGCAGCAACGGCACCCCCAAGGAAGAGAGATCCGGTGTCGCCCATAAATACTTTTGCGGGGTTGAAGTTATATATGAGGAAAGCAAAAAGTCCTCCAAGCATAGCTGAAGAGAATATCCCAGCTTCCAGGAAAGAGTCTCCCCAGAGAAAAGCCACGGTAACGAAGAACAGAAATACGGGGATCGAAGTTCCGGTCGCAAGACCGTCAACACCATCAGTAATGTTTACTGCATTAACAGTTCCGACTATGGCAAAAGCTGAAATAACAATATACAGCCAGATGGGTATATGTACCGAAACATTGAAAAAGGGTATATACAGATGCGAGGATATATAACCAAGCCTGATCATGAAGAAGATATATATGAAGGCCGCAACCAGCTGCAGTGCAAGCTTCACCCATCCCGAAAGCCCAAGATTCGCCTTATGCTTCAGTTTCTCCCAGTCGTCAAGAAATCCGATCGCTCCGAATACCAGAGCAAATGCGAAAATGAAAAGATGGACAAGCCTTCCTTTTAATATCGATTCAAATCCGGCTGTAAGGCAGGCTATTAAAATTCCAAGGATAAACATTGCCCCGCCCATGGTCGGAGTTCCGCGCTTGTTTTCATGCCAGTACGGACCAATATCCTTGATTTCCTGACCGAATTTCTGTCTGACGAGCCAGGGTATGTATATCTTCCCGAATGCATAGGCGCATACGAAAGAAATGCAGAAAGCAAGTATAATTCTCAGGGTCATCTATCGTTTCCTTTCAGGTAGGAAGATACTATCTCTCTCTCATCCATATGATGCTTGACATGACCGATCACCTGGTAATCTTCATGCCCTTTGCCGGCAAGTAATATTACATCACCGGGGAGTGCATTGTCAATTGCCCAGTGTATCGCTTCTATCCTGTCGTTTATTACAGTGTATTCAGTGTTATGCGCATATACGCCGGGCATTATATCACGGATTATCGCAACAGGATCCTCGGTTCTCGGGTTGTCACTTGTAACTATGCAGAGATCAGAAAGCTCAGCAGCTACGGAGCCCATTATGCTCCTCTTGGTTCTGTCCCGGTCCCCTCCGCATCCGAAAAGCGTTATCAGACGACCCTTTGTAAGAGGTTTCAAAGTGTTGAGAACATTTTTCAGCGCGTCAGGAGTATGGGCATAATCGATAATAACGGTATAGTCATTTCCCGTTTCAACTATTTCAAGCCTTCCCTTAACTCCCTTTGCACTGCAGAGAGCTTCGCAGCATTCTGTAAAACCAAGTCCGGCAGAACAGCAGACAGCAAGCGCTCCCAAAGCGTTATGGACTGAGAAAAGGCCCGGGATCGGTATCGAGACTTTCCTTAGCTCACCATTATGATGAACTGTGAATACTGCTCCCTTTTCTGTGCAGACGATATCATCTGCATAAAATCCGGCTTTGGGATCAACTATGGAATAAGTATTAAAAAAGCATGGTATTCCTTCAAGAAAATACTGTGACCAGTCATCATCAAGATTTATACATGCAGTGTCACAGCAGCTGAAGAGCTTCTTTTTTGAAGCAGCATAATCTTCCATCGTATGATGGAAGTCGAGATGATCCTGTGTCAGATTTGTAAATTCCGCAACATCAAACCTTATTCCTGAAACTCTGTCGAGTTTGAGCGAATGGGAGGATACTTCCATTATTACATATCTGCATCCTGCCTCATTCATATCAAAAAGGAGTTTGTTAAGTTCAAGACTCTCCGGAGTGGTGTGCTCGGTCGGTATTACCTCATCGCCTATCATATTGCTGATAGTGCCTATAAGCCCCGTTTTCTCCCCCGTTGTCTCTTCAATGATATGCTTTATGAGATAGCTGGTCGTGGTCTTTCCGTTTGTTCCGGTCAGACCTATGGTCTTCATTTTTGATGCAGGATCGTCATAAAAGTTTCTGCTTGCGATCGCAAGAGCATAACGTGAGTTATCAGTTATAACATAACTGCAATCAGATTCAGGTTTCCTCTCACACAGAATAACAGAAGCTCCGTTCTTAAGGGCGGAATCAATGAATTTGTGACCGTCGGTTTCAAATCCGGAGATCGCAACAAATATATCGCCTGGTTTAGTTTTTCTGGAGTCATAGCTGATGCCGCTGATCTCGGTATCAGGAAGTGCATTTGACTGTTTATTCCTGACTCCGCTGAGTATTTCGCTGAGAAGCATTATTCAGGTATCTCCGATCTTTTCTGCGACTCGAAGCTTAGCGCTTCTGGATCGTGGATTTTCTATAAGTTCCCTTTCCGATGGAACAATCGGCTTTTTAGTGACGCTTTTTAATGTCTGTTTGAATCCGCACACACATACCGGCAGATCCCTCGGACAGGTGCATCCGTTCTCTCTTGAGGCTATCCCCTGCTTTACTATTCTGTCCTCAAGGGAGTGGAAACTGATAACACATATCCTGCCGCCGTCTTTCAGCTTATCCGGAGCAGCTGATATCATTTTCTGAACTGATCCAAGTTCGTCATTTACCGCTATTCTGATAGCCTGAAAAGTCCTCTTGGCAGGATGCTGCTTTTCTCTGAGAGCTGCTGAAGGAAGGGCAGATTTTATAATATCTACCAGTTCAAGAGTAGTTTCTATCGGCGAGGATACCCGCTTTGATGCAATTGCATCTGCTATCTGCCGGGAGTATCTCTCTTCGCCGTATTTCCAGAGAACAGAGGCAAGCTCAGCTGCAGACCATGTGTTTACGATTTCATATGCACTCAGCCTGCTGTCTGTATCCATTCGCATGTCGAGAGGCGCATCCTGCATATATGAAAAGCCCCTGAAATCATCATCCAGCTGCGGTGATGATACGCCGAGATCGAAGATCATGCCGTCAACTTTTTCTATGCAAAGGCTTTCAAGTATCTCGCAAACATTTCCGAAATCATCATGAACGAGAACCAGCCTGTCGGAATATGAGGCAAATCTCTCTTTTCCGTTATTTATGGCATAGTTATCTTTATCAATAGCTATAAGTCTTCCGTTAACGAGCCTTTTAAGTATCTGCGCGGAATGACCTCCCATTCCGAATGTGCCGTCAACATAAATGCCGTCTTCTTTAATATTCAGATTTCTGATAGTTTCTTCGAGCAGAACAGGATAATGCCGTTGATCCAAAGCAGTTCCTCCGAGAATAAATAAACATGAAAATAGCCGGAATTATAAGTTCCGGCTATTCGTCTTTTTTAGTTTCAGGACCTTTCCTTCGGATTAATCATTTCGGGTTTGATCTGTTTCGCCGCCTGCTCCTGCTGCTGTGGCTGAGGTCTTCTCTGCGGTTGCTGCTGCTGAACAGGTTTTACCGAAGTGTTCGTTGAGGAGAACGCCGTATGGGCTGATTTGATGGATTTAAGGGATTCATTCAGGCTGAATTCGGCCTTCTTCATCAGATCATCAACATACTCGCTAGCAACTCTCCTGAGTTCCTTTGATTTAGCTTCTGCTGAAGAGATCATTTCAGCGCTGCGCGCTCTTGCAACTCTGACTATTTCCTGCTCCTCGACCAGGCTCCTGGCCTTTTCTTCAGCGCTCTTTCTCAGTGCCTCTGCTTCCTTCTTGGCGTTGCCTATGAATTCGTCGCGTGCTGCCACCAGTCTCTTTGATTCGGCAAGAGAAGATGGCAGATTAGCTTTGATTTCATTGATTATTTCTATTGCTTTTTCACGCTCGATGATGCATCTGTCGTTTCCCAGGGGAACACGATATGCTTCCGTTATCATGCCGTAAAGGATGTCCAGAAGTTCTATAACGTCATTTTCCATTATTGATCCTCCATATTTCTGCTTTTTTTTCTATATCGGAAATTATTTCATTAGGTACCAGACCGGTAAGGTCGGCCCCGTACTTAGACATCTCACGGACGACGCTCGAGCTTAAGAAAGTGTATTTTTCACTTGAAGGAATAAATACTGTTTCAAGACTTTTGTTTATACGCTTATTCACAAGATCCATCTGAAACTCGTATTCAAAGTCTGAAGCAGCCCTGAGCCCTTTGACTATAACGCCGTGATCAAATCCTGAAGCATATTCGGCCAGAAGTCCGGAGTAATAATCCACCTTCACATTGGAAAACCTTGCTACGGAACGACGGATCATATCAAGTCTTTCTTCGACGGTAAACATCGTGGCTGTCTTGGATGCATTGTTCAGTATGCAGACTACGACCTCGTCGAATGTTCTCGAGGCTCTGCGAATAATATTCAGGTGCCCTAAAGTGATCGGGTCGAAGCTTCCGGGGCAGATCGCAGTGATCATCTGAAATGTTCTCTTTCCTATTCAATAACGGGAAAACAGACTGAGTTTAACGCTTCCGTATACATAACTCTTAAGAGGATGATATGGAAATGTCATATCCTGAAGAACTCTGTCGGCTCTCGATTCGAAAATAATTATACCACCCTCGTTCAATATGTCAAACAAATTGATGTTTTTCATAACGATTTCGTAATAATCTGACTCGTAAGGCGGATCAACAAACACAATATCGAACTTTTCACCTTTTCTTAGATACGATTCCGCATCTGTCAGATAAACCTCAGCCGTAAACCCGCACTTTTTAAGGTTCTCCCTGATTACTTTTACGGCTTCCCGTCTATCATCTACAAAAACTGCGCTTTTGGCACCGCGGCTCAGACATTCTATACCAAGCTGTCCGGATCCTGCAAAGAGATCAAGTACCCTTCTTCCCTCAATATCGAACTGTATTATGTTGAAAAGAGATTCCTTGACATTATCGGTTGTAGGCCTTGTGTCATATCCCTCCGGAGATATCAGCTTTCTGCCTCTGGCAGTTCCTGAAATAACTCTCATTCCGGATCCCCTTTATCAGTTTCGTGAAAATAAACGTATACCGCAGCAGCTGCATCACGAGGAAGAATTTCCGTAAGCTCTTCCTGAGAAGCATTTTTTATCGCTTTTACGGTTTTATATCTGTCTAAAAGCAGTCCTTTTCGCTTTGCTCCTATACCAGGTATCTTATCGAGAACAGATGCAAACTGCTCGTTTCTTATCTTCTTCTGATATTCTATTGCGGACCTGTGGGTTTCCTCCTGTATGTTTCCGATAAATGAGAACAGCTCACTGTCTCCCGCTATATCTACTTCAAGCCCTGCAGGTGTTACAAGTGCTCTTGTCCTGTGTTTGTCATCCTTTACCATACCGAAAACAGCTGTTTTCACTCCAAGCGCTGTCATTGCCTCAACCGCAGCGGATGTCTGTTCGGTACCGCCGTCTATAAGTATAAGATCAGGCATTTCAGCAAACGATTTTTCACCTTTCAGGTATTCTGAAAAGCGCCTGCTGATGCATGAATACATGCTCTCAAGATCATTCTGGATCTGCTGCTCTCTGAACCTGAACTTACGGTAATCTTTTTTGCTTTTCTTTCCCTCTCTGAAAACCGTCATGGCAGCAACTATCCCTGTGCTCCCAAGGTTTGAAATGTCATATGCCTCAATTCTGTGCGGGAGATCAGCCAGATCCAGCCTGTTTCTGACCTTGCCGAGTATCCTCATATTTCTGTTATCTGCAGATATGATCCTCTTTATCTCCTCTTCAGAATTCAAAACGGCGTAATCAATAAGACGGCGTCGTTCTCCGCGAACCGGACTGACTATCTCCACCTTCCTTCCGCATCGCTCACTAAGAAATGTTTCAAGGCCCGGGATGCTTTCAGTCGTCTGATCTATAAGTATAGTTGCGGGTATGCTTGCATCTGACGATGTATAATACTGGCTAATAAAAGCGGCCACAGCCTCTTCGTCCGTTTCTACAGGTTCATTTATGATCTCTGTCTGCTTGTTTACAAGGTTGCCGTCAATATAACTGAGCACAGTGAAGCAGCTTTTAAATCCCCTTGCAAAGCCTACAGCATCAAGGTCGGAATAATGCAGCGAAAGCACCCTCTGCTTATTTGCAAGAAGCTTTATCAGAGCTATTCTGTCTCGAAACTCTGCCGCTTTTTCAAAGTTCAGTGAGCTTGACTCATCTTCCATGCTTCGTTCAAGCTCTTCAAGAAGCATGTCGGATTTCCCCTGCAGGATCTTCATGGCCTGTTCGATTCTTGACCTGTATTCATCTTCTCCGGGTTCACCTGTGCACCAGCCTGCGCACTTGTGCAGATGATAATTCAGGCACGGCCTTCCTGAGCCGATATCCCGCGGAAATTTTCTGCTGCAGTCCGGAAGTAGCAATGCTTTCTTTATCTCATCTATAATGCTGCGGCTGTTTTTCCTTCCTCCGAAAGGTCCAAGATAGATTGCTCCGTCATCCTTGCTTTTCTGGCTTATGGTAATATCAGGATACAGGCTTTTTATATCTATCCTGATAAAAGGATAAGCCTTGTCATCCTTCAGCAGTATATTATAGTGCGGCTTATGCTGTTTTATA
>JAIKVS010000021.1 GCA_024685535.1 Oscillospiraceae bacterium
GGTATATGAATGTTTCCATCTTTTATTCCTCCACCCGGAACATTTCACGCAACTCTGAAATATCGCTCTGGGTCAGGCTTTCGGAATCGACTAGCGCTGCGATCATATTTTTTGCGCTGCCATTGTACAGCCTCTCAATGAGTTCGCGGGTCGCCCAGCTGTTGTATTCTCTTTCGGATATGAGAGGGGAATAGTAGAATACATTGCGCTTTTCCTGCCTGATGGCTCCCTTGCTCACGAGTCTTGAAACAAGGGTTTTTATTGTAGTAGCTTCCCAGCTGCGGCTTTTCTGCAGAGCCTCGCGTATATCGGTGACGGACAAAGCACTGTCAGACTGCCACAGCACCTTCATTACTTCGAGCTCCGAGTCTGAGATCCTTTCAGCCAGCGAATTAATCATTGCATTTACCTCCATGCAGATGTGGATTACACGTGTAGTCTTGGCGAGATATACCATAGCATATCAGACTACACCTGTCAACCGTTTTTTCAAAAAATTCTCCGCCACCGGTAAGGAAGGCGGAGCATACGATCATTCTCTCGGAAGCTCAACAAATGTGATGTCATGATGCATTGCAGGCACTAAAAGCTCAATAACATCAGACATTTTCAGCTTTAATGTCGAGCTGTTTATGCAGGGATGGAAGCCGACATATTCGAGTGCCATCAGATCGGAGTCCATAAGCAGTTTTACTTTGCCTTCCGTGTCGTTCATAAGACCTAATACGCTCAGTGAACCCGGAGTTATATCCAGCAGATCCAGCATCTGCTCCCCTGAGGCAAAAGAGAGCCGTGCGGATGATATCTGCTTTGAAAGATCCTTGGTTTTAAAAGGCTTGTCGCCCGGCATCAGAAGAAGATAAAACGCTGTCATCTGGCGGTTCGTAAGAAGCAGGTTTTTGCATATGTGACAGCCGAGGATCTTTTCTATCTCGTGACAGAGTTCTATGGTGTCGGCATGGTCATGGTCAGCTCTGATATACGGTATACCGAGAAGATCCAGCAGATCGTAGCATCTCATTTCCTTTTCAAGTCGTGATTCTTCCGGCCTTCCGGGATACAGCACGGGATCTATGTTCATCCTGATTTCTCCTTTCAGGTTGATTGCAGCACATAATCTATCATAAATGAATGAATAGGAAATGAACAAAAAGATAACTCCGGATGAACAGCCGATGAAAATCAGTCCTTAAAATGAAACAGACGCTGAAAAGCGCAAGAAGCATCGTATGATGAGAATCTTTTGTGGAAAGGAATGAGAATTGCCAGAGATTCCTCTTGGGAGGGAAAGTACTGTATGCTTTCCGATAAGAAGTCTTTTTCACCGCTGCCTGCAGTCAGACCGGAGCGATACTCAGAAGGAGTGCAGCCGTATTCTTTCTTGAACATGCTGTTGAGGTATCTTACATCGGAAAATCCGGAATCGATACTGATATCAAGAATATTCATGTCTGTGGTTGCAAGCAGCATGCAGGCATGTTCAAAGCGCTTTTTTTTAATATACGCCTGAAAGCTCATGCCTAAGGTATCTTTAAACAGGTGGGACAGGTGAAAAAGTGAAAGACCTTCACGCTCCGCTATCTCTTCAAGCAGCAGCTTGCGATTGAAATTGGCATCCACATAATCAGTAACGGAAATGAGCCTCTCAGTTCTGCGCTGCATAGGCACATAATCTGTGTTGCTCAGAGTCTGAACTGGTATGGTTTCATTCAGCAGATTATAAAGGCAGGCAGCCATTGCAAGGCAACGGAATTCGCTTTCACCTTTTATATGATCCGTCGCGAGTGCGGAACAGAGGCTGAGCAGAAGTTCATATTGCCCTTCTGCTTTGGAAAAATGGTCCCTTATAGGTGGTGCGGTGTTGAATCTGCGCCGTTCATCGCTTTGGATAAAGGAATCGAATGGTGCCGGCGCAAACTGCAGCGCAAGAACAAGTGCGCCTTTTCCGGAAACAAATTCATGCGCCTCCATAGAATTGATTATATATGCATCATCTTTTCCTATATTATAAGTTCTGCCGCCGGTTCTGACCGAAAGCACGCCTTCGAGGACTATGCCCAGTTCAAGGTCTCTGTGTATGTGCGGGGTCCTCGATACGAGATGGACAACAAATATATTTATATAGCTGGTTCTGGAATGCGAAATGATCTCATATTCATTACTCACAAAAATCACCCCTTGCATTTTAGCTAAATTGCTCAAATGAGTCAACGAACAAAAAACAGAACAGCAAATTAATCGGTTGAATTGCACAAGATAATGCATGACCCGGTGGATAATCTGTTATATATTATATTCACATCACGGGATGATAACAGAAAAACTTTAATTACTGTATTTTGGAGGAAAGAGTAATGTCTAAATTCAAATTCTCGGTTGGCCCATGGAACGTTCACACCGGTGCTGATTCATACGGACCGGAGACCCGTAAGCCTGTAGATCTCGAGACCAAGTTTGCAAAGTTTGCAGAGCTCGGATTCTCTGCTGTTCAGTTTCATGACGATGACGCGGTCCCCGATATGAACAATATGACCGTGGAAGAGATCAAAGAGTATGCCCGCGGCGTAAAGAAGCTGCTTGACAAGTACGGCCTCGCAGCTGAGTTTGTTGCCCCCAGGCTCTGGATGGATCCCCACACCGTCGACGGCGGCTTCATGAGCAGGAAAAAGGAAGACCGCGACTTTGCACTATGGAGAGCTCTTCGTTCCATCGATATTGCCAATGAGCTCGGTGCAAAGTTCCTGGTCCTGTGGCTTGCAAGAGAGGGTACTCTATGCGCAGAGAGCCTCGATCCCGCATGGGCAACCAGGCAGCTTGTCGAAGCCATCAACGAGATGCTCAGATACGACAGCAAGATCCGCATAGCCATCGAGCCAAAGCCCAATGAACCTGTAGACCGTTCAGTCTGCGGAACTATGGGCCATGTGATGGCTGTCTCTGCAGCTACCATCGATCCCAGCCGTGTCGGCGGCAACCTTGAGTCCGCACACGCTGTCCTCGCCGGTCTCGATCCCACAAACGAGATCGGATTCGCGCTTGCTTTCGATAAACTCTACACGGTCCACCTCAATGACCAGAATGGTCTCAAGTTTGACCAGGACAAGAGCTTCGGCGTAGAGAACCTTCGCTCCGCTTTCAATCAGGTTAGGATCCTTTCCAAGTATAACTACGGCTCAAAGGGCGAGTATGTCGGCCTCGACGTCAAAGCGATGCGCACCACTTCCGATGAGGACGGCTATGAGCACCTCAGGAACAGCCTTGCCATCTTCAAGGCTCTTGAAGCAAAGGTCGAGAAGTATGATGAGGAGTATGCAAACAAGCTGATTGCGCAGCGCAAGTACGAGCAGCTTGAGATGTATGTCATGAACCTTCTTATGGGAATCGAATAATTTGGATCGGACTCTAATATGGGGCGGATACTTTCCGCCCCCGTTTCACAAAAGGAGGAAAGTGCAATGGAAAAAAAGGTGATTTCCGCAGGACATTGCTGCCTGGACATTACGCCTGTTTTCTCACACGGGAAGTCATACGGGAATGTTTCAGATATACTTGTTCCCGGCAAACTGATCCACATGGACCCCGCTTCTGTGAGTTCGGGCGGGAGCGTGTCCAATACGGGACTTGCTCTGAAGCTGCTGGGCAATGATGTCACTCTTATGGGCAAGGTGGGGGACGATGACTTCGGAGCCATGCTTGCGCAGATCTACGCCCGTTACGGGGCGGGCGGTCTGATTGTAGATCCGGACAGCGCCACGTCCTATTCTGTTGTTCTAGCCATTCCGGGCATCGACAGGATGTTTCTTCACTGCCCTGGAGCCAACGATTCCTTCTCAAATGCGGATATCCCCGACGGTCCCCTGGAGGATGCTGTCCTGTTCCACTTCGGTTATCCTACGCTGATGAGGAAAATGTATGAGGATGACGGAAAAGAAATGGCAGCCATGTTCAGGCGCGTCAAGTCCAAAGGTATAGCCACGAGCCTGGACCTTACTGCGGTGGACCCTAATTCCGAGGCTGGACAGCTGGACTGGGTCAGGATACTAAAAAACGTTCTTCCGGATGTGGATTTCTTTGTGCCCAGCTTTGAAGAGATATGCTATATGCTTGACAGACCGCTTTATGACAGGCTTGTTTCGGAACGCTCTGACATGACTGCGAACATGGATTTTGATGCAGAGGTGAAGCCTCTTGCTGAAAAACTGATCGCTATGGGCTGCAGGACCGTGCTTATCAAATGCGGTGTAAGCGGTATGTATTACCGCACAGCTTCCCGTGAAGTCATGGCGGGAACGGGTGAGCGGATGGGGATCGATCTCGATGCCTGGTCGGACAGGGAAGGCGTGCAGCCCTGTTTCAGGGCGGATATTGTCCGTTCGGGAACCGGCGCAGGTGATACAAGTATAGCTGCATTCCTTACTGCGGCTCTTGACGGCGAGAAAATTGAGAACTGTGTTGCTATTGCTGCTGCTGAAGGGGCCTGCTGCGTAACGGCGTATGATGCGCTCGGCGGCCTAAGATCCATTGAAGAGATAAAGGCGAGAATAGCATCCGGCTGGGAGACGATGTAAAGTGAGACGGCAGGAATAATACTGATTATAGGAGGATATTGACAGCATGCTGGTTTCAATGAATGAATTGCTGAAGGACGCGCGAAGAGAGCGTTATGCTGTTGGCTTTTTTAATGCTGTAGACATTGAGCAGGCGAGAGCTGTGATCGGCACAGCTGAAGAGTTGAGATCACCGGTCATCATCGGAACAGCGGAAATACTGCTTCCAGTAATGCCGCTGGAAAGAGTGGCGGAATATCTTATCCCCATGGCTGCAAAAGCAAGGGTGCCGGTCTGCGTCCATTTCGACCACGGTCTCAGCTTTGAGCGGTGCATCCAGGCTGTAAGGCTCGGTTTCACCTCAGTGATGTATGACTGTTCCATGGATACGTTTGATGCTAATATCGAAAAGCTTGCAGGAATGGTCAGTATATGCCACAGCGCCGGCGTTACGGTGGAGGGAGAGCTCGGCCATGTCGGAGATAATGAAGGAAGCGGTAAACTTAAGGATCCTTCAGACTATTTCACAGATCCTGTGACTGCGGAAGATTTTGTGAAGCGCACAGGCATAGATGCTCTCGCTGTGGCGGTAGGCAATGCACATGGGGAATATAAGCTGCCTCCGAAGCTCGATTTTGACAGGATAAGCGATATTTCCGGACGGACCGGCATCCCTTTGGTGCTTCACGGAGGAAGCGGACTGTCCGATTATGATTTCCATGAGGCTATAAAACGCGGCATCTGCAAGGTGAATATCTTCACCGATATCGACCGCGCCGGCAAAAACGGTATCGAGAAAGGCGTGGCGGCCGGAGCCGGTTCACTGAGTGCGCTGATCCCGTATATCATAGATGCGATGAAAGAGGTCGTGAGGAATAAGATCGAATTGTTCGGATCGGCAAACAGAGCTTGAAATATTGAGCCGGATAGTGCATAATTAAAGTGTTGGGTAAAGTAAATATTAAGGCATGACCTTATTATAAAGAACAACAAAAAACGGAGGAAAAAGAAATGAGCAGACCAATAACGATATTCACGGGCCAGTGGGCGGACCTGAGCTTTGAGGATCAGTGCAAGACACTGAGCGCGATAGGCTATGAAGGTCTGGAGATAGCGACCTGGGCAGACTTCGACGTACGCAAGGCGGCGACAGATCCTGCATACGTGGAAGAGAAGAAGGCGATGCTTGCCAAGTACGGCCTCAAGACCTGGGCACTGGGCTCCCATCTGACCGGCCAGTGCGTCGGCGACCTTTGGGATCCGAGACTTGACGGATTTGCGCCTGGCGCACTTGCCGGCAAGCCTGAGGAGATCAGAGCATGGGCCATCGAAGAGATGAAGTGGACCGCGAAGGCTGCGAAGGCTATGGGCGTAAGCATAGTGACCGGCTTCATGGGCAGCCCGATCTGGAAGTACTGGTACAGCTTCCCCCAGACCAGCGAAGAGATGGTAGAGGCAGGCTTCGATGAGATCGTTGAGCTGTGGACCCCGATATTCGATGTTTTCGACGAGTGCGGCGTAAAGTTTGCACTTGAAGTACATCCGACGGAGATCGCATTCGACTACTACTCCGCAAAGAAGCTGCTCGAGAAGTTCAACTACAGGAAGACCCTCGGCTTCAACTTCGACCCGAGCCACCTTGTATGGCAGGGAATGAAGCCCGAACTGTTCCTGAGAGACTTCGCAGACAGGATCTACCACGTTCACATGAAGGATGTAAAGATGAACCTTGACGGCCGCACGGGCATCATCGGCTCACACATCACCTTCGGTGACACTCACAGAGGCTGGAACTTTGTATCCATGGGCCACGGCGACGTCGACTTCGACGCTATTACCCGCGAGCTGAACCAGATGGGCTACAAGGGACCTCTGAGCGTGGAATGGGAAGACAGCGGTATGGAGAGAGTCCACGGCGCAACCGAATCCTACGAAGTTGTTCGCAGGATGAACTTCGACAAGTCTGATGTAGC
>JAIKVS010000024.1 GCA_024685535.1 Oscillospiraceae bacterium
GACTATTGCTATGTACTCCCCGGCTTTAATTTTGAAGCTCATTCCCTTTACTATATAGGGAGTGTTATCGGCATAGCGGAAAAAGACGTTGCTCATCTCAATGCCGCCCTTTATACCGGTGACCATTGACTTGTTCTCAGAGGATTCGGGCTCTGCTTCGAGTATGGGCTCGGCCATCTCCATTATCGGCTTTATCTGAGCAACAGAGAGCGCCACAGCCGCAAGGGAGGAGAAGGCTCCGGTCACCATGCCGTATGCCATGTTGAAAGCTATGTATTGGGAAGCATTGACTCCGGATTTCACCGCGAGATAATACATCAGAATAGTCCCTGCGAGGGATATTGCAGTACTGATGGCGGTGTTAACCTTGAGGAACAGCGGCGGATCGTAGGACAGCTCTGCTTCCTCTTTGAACACTCCCGCCCAGCGTGCGAAGGCGCGCTTTTCAGCACCGGAGAGCTTTATTTTCTGAACTCCGTTTATAAGAGCGAAGCTTATGCCGTTTTCCTGGGCTGCCTTTTCCATTATTTTCTTGCTGATCTTCATCTGCACGAGGGTGGAGATGATGGTAAAGCCGAGGCTCACGACTATTATCAGCAGCGCCGGTACCACAAGTGCCGGAGCATAGTGGAAAATCTGAGGGATGTACAGAAGTGAGGACAGAGATGTAAGTCCCAGAGAGAACACTGTGCCCAGAATGAGATTGCAAAGCTGTCCTACTGCTCCGAAACGGTTGTAAAGTTCACCGGAGGCATATTTCCGGAAGAAGTTTGCCGGAAGGTTCATCAGTCTCATCATCATCGAAGCCTCGACGGAGAGTGATGTCTTTATCTCGAGGCGATTCATCATCAGTTCCCGCACTGTGCTTATCAGCTGCGATGATATTATGGCGCAGAGCATGAAAATCGCCGTTCCTGCAAGGAGCGTACTGCTCTTGCTGTCCAGAACAAAGCCTGTCAAAGCCTTGGTGATCCTTATCAGAGGAATGCCGAAGAGCGTTACCATAATGGTAAGCGCAACTATCATAATGTAGTCGCCGCTGCTGAGGCAGTCCTTCATATAGCTGACAAGGTCTGCGATCTTCAGTTTCTTAAGAGGAAGCGGCTTATAAAAGCATATGGCTTCGCTGGAGAAGATCTTTGCGTTTTGTTTATTGAGGGTCACCGTGTCGCCGGTATCAGGATCGGTGAAACGGTATCCCATGAAGGGCTTCGGAAGCAAGGCTACCGGTTTCCCGTCCGAAGCGCGGAATGCCAGCATCGGTCCGTAGGCATCTTTGTACCAGCCCTCTTCGAGGTTGACATTCCTTCGCATAAGGCCATGAGGACGCAGGCAGAATTCAAGCTGCTCATCCGCATCAGTAATACTGTCGGGAATTTCGGGAGCCTTGAAGTGGTAGAATTTCAGAATGTCTCCTATGGCAGCCTCGGTGACTATACGCTCATCGTTGAGCTGACCTGCCGCCTGCTTGCCGAGCACGGCGGATGCCATCTGGAAAATGGAATCTTCAAATAGTTCCTGATCGCTTATCTTTCTCTGTCGGATCTGTTCATCAAACCATCCCATTGCATCACCCCCCGCTTAATCGCTCGAGATGAGCTCGCTATAGAATCCGCCTTTGGCGTAGAGCTCATCGTGCGTTCCGCGCTCAACGACAACACCTTTGTCCAGGACGATTATCTCGTCGCAGTCGCGGATGGTGGAAAGCCTGTGCGCTATGACTATGCAGGTTATTCCGCGGTCTTTCACAGCCTTCACCAGTTCATATTCAGTCTTGGCGTCGAGAGCGGATGTGGCCTCGTCCATTATAATTATGGAAGGATCCTGGGCGAGCACACGCGCTATCTCTATGCGCTGGCGCTGGCCGCCGGAAAGGTCGTTACCGCCTTCTATCAGCTTTCCGTAGAAGCCGCCCTCCCGTGCCATTATATCGTCATAGATCTGGGCATCTCTCGCTGCGAGGATCATTTCGAAATCCTCTATAGAGTTGTCCCACATCTTTATGTTGTTTGCTATGGTGTCTTCAAAAAGGACTATGTCCTGATCGACAACTGCGACAGAGCCGGTGAAGACGTTTCTGTTTATTTCGTTTATCGGCTTGCCGTCGAAGAGTATTTCACCGCTCCAGGGCTGGTAGATCCCGGAGATCAGCTTGGAAAGCGTGGATTTGCCGCAGCCCGAGGTGCCAACAAAGGCTACACGGCTGCCCGGCTCCACGTGCATGGAGAAGTCGTTTATCAGCGGAGGAGCGAGGCGGGAGTAGCCGAAAGTCACATTCTTCAGCTCTATCTTTCCTTTGAGCTTTGAATAGTCCACATCATCACTTACCGGATCGTCTGCGAACATCGGATCGTTCGGATAATCCATAACGTCGTCAATACGTTCCATCTCGGTACGCATCTCCTGGATCGTCTGGCTTGCGGAGATCAGAGTTGTGGCAGGCTCCATGAA
>JAIKVS010000060.1 GCA_024685535.1 Oscillospiraceae bacterium
ATGTTTTTGGTGATGGCCATGCCGAGGCCGGTGCCCTGAATGCCGCTTACGGTGCTTGTTCTTTCGCGGGAAAAAGCATCGAAGATGGTTTTCCGGAACTCTTCGCTCATGCCTATTCCGTTATCGCTGATTCGGAATTCAAATACTGCTTTATCATCTGCAGAAGGCTTTTCCTTAACGCTGAAGCTCACTGTTCCGCCCTCCGGAGTGAACTTCACGGCGTTTGAGAGTATATTCAGCAGCACCTGAGCCAGCCTGAGCCTGTCGGTGATGATGTCCTCGTGAACAACATCGCTTGTATCTATCGCAAGCTCCAGATTCTTCGAGCTGACGTCAGGCTGTATTATAGCCTTCAGGTCTTCTATAACATCCGGCAGATGCACATCTGCTTCCTCAATGCTTATCTTTCCGCTTTCTATGCGGCTCATCTCGAGAACTTCGTTGATGAGCGAAAGCAGGTGCTTGCTTGAAAGGGAGATCTTTCCGAGGTAATCCCGCACCAGATCGCTGTTTTCCGCATTGCTTTCTGCCAGAGCCGTGAAGCCCACAATGGCGTTCATCGGCGTTCTTATGTCGTGGGACATATTGTTGAGGAAAGTGGACTTGGCGCGGCTGGCCTGCTCGGCAGATATCAGCGCTTCGGAAAGGGCTTTCTGGCTCTCGGAGAGCTCGGCGTTCTTAGCCTCCAGCTCCTGCCGGGCAGCTTCCTTTTCCATGACCTCTTTTCTCGTTCTTCTTATATCGCGCACAAGAAGAAAAACTATCAGCGCGGTGATGGCGAGCAGCGCCGCTCCGAATATGGCCATGTGGTCTTCCAGAGCATCCAGGAAACTGTAGGAATAAAGTTCGCCGGTATAGCGGTATGAGATATTCTGCGCGTAATCGCTGCCCAGAATGCTCACTCCGCGGTTTATCAGCTTCAGCAGGCCCTCGTTGCCTATCTCAACGCCGAAGCAGCGGTCGTCATTATGGGTCGACTGACGGAGGGAAAGATCCTCATATTTCCTGTTTTTCAGTATCTCGTTTGCCCGGAGCCCGTTAAGCGTAGTGCAGCCGGCCTTTCCCGCGAGCACAGCGTCGAGGCAGTCATTTATCGAAGGGAAGAAAAGGATCTCCGCGTCGGGATAATTCGTTCGCACGTAGTAATACTGCATGCGGTTGTTTTCATTCACGGCAAAGCTCGCAGCAGTCTCCTCGGTGAAGGGAGCCCGGAAGATTATTGCGGTGGGCGAGGAAATTACCGGGTTCGACTGGTAAATGCCGTTTTCCTCAGAATAATAAAGGCCGCCGCCGACGGGGAAGGCGGTATCTATAACTCCGGCGTTCATATCTGCCACCATGTCGTCATAGCTTTTGTAGCCTGTGTAGTTGAGCTCTGTATCCGGAATGCCCAGTGCCTTCATCATCTCCGGCATCATATCGCGCAGAACGCCTGTGACGTTTCCGTCAGAGTCCGTGGCGCTGTAGGGAAGATAGTTTTCAAGATATCCTATATGAAGAGCGGTATGAGTGTTCATCCATTCCCGTTCAGACCGGGAGAAGGCCATCGCGGTAACGCTTGTGGAATAGTATTTTGCTTTCAAATTGTTAAGGTAATTGGGCTCCTCCGCAGCCAGGAGAGCCTGGGCGGAATTCAGCTCCGCCAGCAGATCCGGCCTCTTTTTGTTTACGCAGAGATAATAATCCGATGCGCCGAATACGGAGAGGACCTCGTAATCATCCTTGCCGTGAGCTCCGTCGCTCTCGGCGGCAAGGATATCAAACTCATTGGAATCAAATGCGGCGAAAAGGGCGGTATATTCAGGATAGGTCACCACTTCAGCATCAACGTTATGATCATCTATATATCTCTGCAGAACGCTCACCATCGCGCTTTCCAGAACGCCTATCCTGCATCCGTTCATGGTCGCCGGGTCGGCGGTGACGGCGTAATTCCCGCTGTGCTTCACGAGGTAATAGGATTCGTTGCCCATTATTGCTTCCGGGTAGCCCATCAGCTCTGCGCGCTCCTCGCGCCAGGCGAGCCCGGCCAGCAGGTCCACATCGCCGTCCAGCAGCATCTGATAAAGCTCGCTGAAGCCGCCGTAGACATATTCGTATTTCCAGCCGGTGTATTCCGAGAGCTTGCGGTAATACTCGTAAGCGTAGCCGGTCTTCACCGCTCCTTCAGAGGCGCCTTCCTGAAAGACCTCGTTCTCGTAGTATCCCACGCGGACGGTCTTGGCTTCGCCGGCATCGGCGGCGGCAGGGAGGAGCACTGTGCTTATCAGGAGCACTGCGCAGGAGAGCGCGATAAGCCTGATCAAAGGTTTCCTTATGCGCTTATTTTAATACCTTCCATATCTGTTCCTTTCCTCTGTGTGATCGGCAGGGGAGAGCGATAATGATCATCAGTTTATATTATAAAAGTATACCATCTATGGCTGAATGGGACAACAATAAATAAGTCAAATAAAAAAGGCAGGAGCACATTTTGGTGCTCCTGCTTCTGTTTCAGTTTATATGAGTTTATACGATAATTCAGGTCGAAAGATCATCCGGCTGACCGTTCGCATCGGAAGTTCCGGCCTCAGCGGTGATCTCTCCCGTCCAGTCGATTATCCCGCCGAATTCATATATGTTCACGTAGCCCATGTCAGCCAGCTTCTGAGCTGCCTCCTTTGACCTTCTGCCGCTCCGGCAGTATATGAGGATGATCTGTTGAAGGTCCGGCAGTTCCTCCGGCCGCTCAGATACTATCGATTCATTCGGGATAAGGATAGCGCCCGGAATGTGCCCGGCGTCATATTCATCCTGCCGCCTCACATCAACTATAACATGGCCGTCATCGGCTTCCATCATCCGCTTTGCGGTCTCCTGATCTATCTGCAGATAAGGAAGCTTCTCCATGCCACCCGCATCTGCCACCTGATGCGATGGGGTTACCTCGTAAGGAGTTACCTCGGCGGGCGGCGTTTCGGCAGGCAGTGCCACGGAAGACGGAGCTTCCACCGAGGCGCAGCTGGTAAACAGCAACGCCAGCCCTGTAATTAGTATAAAAGCAATATTCTTGATCTTCTTCATTTATGCTCCATCATATCAATTATACAAACTGAAAGGAAAGCAGGGTATTATTTCGAGGAAACCAGAATCTCTTCTCAAAAAGCAGTCACAAAGCCCAGCGCAGCGGGTTTGTGACTGAGACGACGAACAGCGGAATGGTCGAGCCTGTTCGGTCGAAATCGAGCGACGGCCCGAAGGGCCTAGTCCTCTGGAGGAATTTTGGGTTAACCGGCCGGCCGCAACAGACTCCCGGAAAAAACGATTGAAATGAAGCTTTTTCCGTTGGAGTCGAACTGCCAGCCGCAATGTTAGAATGTTCAGGCTTCTTCCCAGAGGGCAACAAACGATTTGCCAGCGCTTACTGTATATTTTGCGCCTGCTTCAAAGACCACCGTCTTTCCTCTTACTTCCGTCTGCCATCCGGCAAACACAAAGCCATCCTTTACGGGAGCCTCGGGGAGTCTGATATGCTGCCCTGCGGAGCACTTCATCTCCAGCTCCGTCTCCCCGTCAAGAACACCGCCATCAAAGTCAAACTTCAGCTTGTATGAAGCAGCCACAACGGGGGAGGAAGCCTGCGGCTTGGGATCGACTTTCTTAAAAATGGAGAGCAGGATCCCGCCGCCCGGCTCTACCACGAATGAAAATCTTCCATCTGCTCCGGCGGTGAGTTTCTTCCCGTTGTTGTAAGCTTCGCCTGTGGTTGACGTCACATAGACTGTATTGTTTTCTTTTGCAGTCGTCATAGAGGCACCACTGTCATCTTCAGCAGTTATCTTTC
>JAIKVS010000089.1 GCA_024685535.1 Oscillospiraceae bacterium
GTTCAGCCAGACATCCTCATAACGGCCTGCCAGACGATAACTCCCGTACAGCCTTGCGCCGTATGCCGCATATCCGGTCCAGGTCGAATACGGTTCCTCATCACCGAGAAGCACAGCCCATCGGGGGAGAGTGCCCGTGCCTCCGGCAGTATATATTCCCGCTTTCTTTCCTTCAGCTGTAAGAACCATCAGCTCATCACCCGGATATACGATGCCAAGATAAAGTTCGGTCCCGTCAGCAAGGATCACACCGCGTTCCGGGAGTTTATCCGCGCTTTGCGGTTCATAGCGCACCGAGAGAAATTCGGGTACGGCAGTATCTGTTCTTCTCTTTCCCAAGGTTATATCTCCGCCGTCCGATCCGCCTGAATACGCGTTGCCGCTGCTGTTTTGTCCGCTATCCCCGGATTCGCTGCCGTCAGTCTGCCAGTTCACCCATACAGGACTTACATACGCCGCATCGATATATCCCTCAGACCTGCCTGTTTTAACAAGCATGAGATCCCCGAATTCGTCAAGCACAGTCAGCTTGGTGTTCATTGCAGGTTTTTCCAGTGGCTCTCCATCGAGGTATGGCCCTGGAAATATCTCTGCTCCGTACCTGGAATAGGCGCTGCGCTCCGCGGGTTTACTTGCATAGCTATCTCTAACCAAACTCTTTTCCACGAACAGCTCCGTATCGTCATACAGGATGCAATAATACTCTTCAAGCTCAGCGGTGATATCTACCTCGGTGCCTCTATCCACTTTCCCGTAAAGCAATCCAATACCGTATCCAGCAGCGATGCCTCTCTCCCATGCCGGTGTAGGTTCCGGTGTAGGTTCCGGCGTCGGCTCCGGTTCTTCCAGTTGTACCGGTTCCGGGCTTGCGATCATTACCTGATCTTCAGTATCAGCCGGCTCCGCAGAGCTCGCGGCAGAATTTGCGCATGCTGAAAGTACAAGCGCAATGAAGATAAGAAGCAGTACGAACGGCCTTTTCATAGCGACAAATCCTCTTCCCTGTCTTCAGGGAGATTTCACGGCTCTTCCTGACTGGCGGGAGCCTCTTCCTCTTCTGCTGCCGGTATCTCTTCATTCTCCGGAGCATCTTCCATCCACTGGGCATACAATGTTATGTTGCTGTAATTCTGGATCACAAATTCGCTTATTCTCGCACCGTCTTCAATATCGGTACCACTGCCATCCGGTTCGGTATTCCAGCCACAGAACGTATGACCTTCAAATTCAAATTTGTTTAGTGCAATTATCGATTTGGAGCCGACTGAACCGCTCATCGTTCTCATGCTGCCTTTTGCTTCATCAGCATTTTTATCAAATGAAATAACAAAGCGATAACCTATATTGTCAGTACCGGGCTCCATATATTTCCCCCTTACAGTTACATCCACAGCAGGCATCTTAAATGAGAACACCTCGGTACCTTCTATCGTTCCCTCATTATTATAAGAAAGTGCTTTACCAGAAACCGTCTCGAATATAGATATCCCGTTTACAAGACTTCCGTCCACTGCCCTGCTCCGAACATAGACCAATTCTCCAAGGCCAGCACTGTCAATAGGATCTCCGTTTTTGTCAGTAAGCTCAAAGCTTCCTTTTTTGCTTTCCGGTCCTTTAAGAAGCTTATGTGCATGTTTTGAGATCGTATAACTCCTGCTCAGATCTCCCATACTTACAGTGAGAGTCATGTCTTCATCCACGGCGGAGACATCCGGGAAATATCCACTGTTCGTCATTACACCGGCAACTTCAGAACCATCTGAACATCTTGCAAGTTTCATTCTCAGGTCATAACATGCGTCTTCTCTTGGCAATGCTACAGCAACAAGCTGAGCCGCGAATTTCTCTCCAGAATTTGCTGCTCCAATAATACGGAGATTGTCATCCAGATATATAACACTGCCTTCCTCGTATACATTATTAGCGTTCTGTCCATAAAGAACAAAATCATCGGCCTGCATCCCGCAGCGCCATCCTGAATACAGGTTGTCCGCTGCATCAAGTCCCAAAATGTCGTATCCAGACTGGTTAAAATGCACACCTGCATAAAGAGCTCTGACGGCACCTATCTTCACTTCATAACCGCCTTCTGAAGTATAGCTGAAGGGTTTTTTCTCCGTCTTGTCCCAGGATTCCACCAATGAGGATGCAATGAATACATCGCCGCTACTATTTGCAAGATACTGCAGAGCTGCACGCGGTCCGCTGTACTCGTTCGTTTTGCTGATACCCAGAAGATTACCCCAGTTTCTTATGGCAAATATTCCTGCAAATGCATCTATACCTTTTGAGGCAAAGGTAGAAATATATGCGTCGCGTACCACATTAAATTCCGAGATGTATTCTTCAGTGGTCGTATACCGCATCTGTTCTGTTATTTCGTATATGTCAGTATTTGATTCTCCCTGATACCAGAAAAAACCACCTCCTGCTATGGTAAACAAATCAGTATCTATTGAGTCTATGCATTCTTCAATCAGGCTTACACCTGTTTCGTAATACCCCACCGATGTCCAATGCTGTATAGGCCGACCGTTCTGTGATATGTTCATCACAACAGCCTTTTCTCCCGTCAATGCGTACCACTCTGCTTCGAACGCAGGCCATAAACCGACGCTGAGACGCGGGTTTTTCTTTTCCACTGCCTTTACGTATTCATTGCTGTCTTTAAGTGTTCCTTCGCTCCAGTAATAACCATAGCCTTTATCGGGCACGATCGCATCTTTGTCGTGTCTTCCGGCATTCCCGCTGGCATTTGACTGTCCATCCAGTACAAAAACATCAATTACTGCCTTTTCAACAGTTACGCAGTATTCCTCCCCGTCAACAACAATCGTCACAGGAGAATCAGTAACCCCGGCTCCTCTTATCGTCTTGCCTAAGACCTCAATGCAGTAATTCTCGTTCAAGACTTCAATTTTTTTTGCGTCGGAGAATGTATATCTGTCGTCGTACCTGAGCGATATATTATTGGCAGTATCCGCATCAGTGACCTCTTCCGGATCTTCAGCGGTAACATCCGGTTCATCCGCATACACTGTGCCGGAACAAAGGCCTAAGAAGACCGTGAAAACTAACAGTAAACTGATGATCTGTTTCATTTGAGCTGATTTCCTTTATCGTGGTGATATCCGTGTCGCTGATATTATAAAACAAGACAGATACAAGGGCAACCTTTTCCTTCCCTCCCGGCCATGTCTTAGTGAAACATATAACGTATTTACGGGCTTTGCATCTATTGCACGACGGAAGTACATGATGATATAATCATAAGCAACCTGCCGGTCTGTGAAATCTAAGGCTGACCATCTGAAAAAGGACTCTGAAATGGAAAAGTTTAAAACATTTCTGAAAAGGAAAAACATTGTTTTCACTGCAAGACGCTACGGTATAGATGCTCTCGGTGCGATGGCGCAGGGCCTGTTCTGTTCCCTTTTGATCGGTACCATCATACGGACGCTGGGACAGCAGCTGCATATCCAGTTCCTTACGGATATCGGGAGCTATGCAATGGCAGTATCCGGACCGGCAATGGCAGTAGCTATAGGACATGCGCTCCAGGCTCCGCCTATGGTGCTGTTCTCTCTTGCAGCGGTAGGATGGGCGGCAAATGCAGAAGGCGGCGCAGGCGGCCCGCTCGCCGTTCTGATCATCGCAATAGTTGCTGCCGAGTTCGGTAAAGCGGTGTCAAAAGAGACCAAGGTAGATATATTGGTAACGCCAGCTGTAACTATTCTGATAGGCGTTGCCCTTGCCAAACTCATAGCTCCGCCGATAGGTACCGCCGCCAATGCTTTCGGGCTCATGATAGACAGTGCCACAAAGCTCAGACCGTTCTGGATGGGCATTGCAGTCTCTGTACTCGTAGGTATAGCGCTCACTCTTCCCATCTCCTCCGCAGCCATCTGCTCCGTGCTGGGGCTCACCGGTCTTGCAGGCGGTGCTGCAGTCGCCGGCTGCTGTGCGCAAATGGTGGGGTTTGCAGTGATGAGTTTCCGTGAAAACGGATGGGGCGGTCTTGTCTCTCAGGGGCTCGGCACCTCAATGCTGCAGATGCCGAACATAGTTAAGAATCCCAGGATATGGATCGCTCCGATACTTACATCTGCCATTACCGGCCCTGTAGCGACCTGTGTTTTCAAAATGCAGATGAACGGTGCCGCAATAAACTCCGGCATGGGAACCTGCGGGCTTTGCGGGCCTATCGGAGTATGGACAGGATGGATCAGTCCTTCTGAAACAGCTATTGAGCGCGGTGCATCTGCGATCAATGCAGGTGCATTCGACTGGCTCGGACTTATGCTTATTTGCATAATACTTCCTGCAGTTATCTGCCCTCTGCTCAATCTTATCTGCAGAAAGATCGGCTGGGTAAAAGAGGGAGATCTTAAACTCGACTGAAAAATCAGCTGTATAGTCAGGAGAAATGAAAATGAACGAAAAACTCAGTGCGTATCTTTCTGCCCGGGATTATGACAGGATAACCCTCGGCTGTATCGAATGGATTAAAAGCTGGTTCGCGGAGAACGGGCCTTCTTCCCCGGCCGTTATAGGCGTTTCCGGCGGCAAGGATTCAAGCGTTGTATCCGCTCTCTGCAGAGAGGCGCTCGGAAAGGACCGTGTTTTCGGAGTCCTCATGCCGAACTCCGTTCAGCCTGACATAGACTATTCCAGGCTGCTCGTGGAGCATCTCGGCATAGCACATGCGGAAATAAATATAGCCGAAGCGGTGAACGGCGTAAGAAATTCCATCCGCGCAGGCGGCCTTGATTTTACCGACCAGATGACGATAAATCTTCCGCCGCGTATCAGGATGACTACTCTTTACGCCGTGTCCCAGTGCATGAACGGCAGAGTATCAAATAACTGCAACCGCTCAGAAAACTACGTGGGATACTCCACCATATTCGGTGATGCCGCAGGCGACTTCTCTCCTCTGGCAAACCTGACGGTGACCGAAGTGAAGATCATGGGCAGATGTCTCGGACTGCCTGAGATGTTCATAGAAAAGCCGCCGTCCGACGGCCTTACTGACAGGACAGATGAGGACAATTTCGGTTTTTCCTACGAAGCGCTGGACACATATATCCTGACAGGCTTCTGTGCTGATGAAGGCATAAAAGCGCTGATGGACAGACGTCACAAAGCCAATCTTTTCAAGCTCAGGCCGATGCCTGAATATGTTTTTGATGCTAAGGAGTAATGATGAATCAGCAGGATAACAGAAACATCACCATGGTAATGGACTTCTACGAGATGACCATGGCGAACGGATATTTCAACAACCATGTCAATGAAACCAAAGCTGTATTCGACGTTTTTTTCCGCAAGAACCCGGACAATGCCGGCTTCTCTATTTTTGCAGGTCTCGAGCAGGTCATCGAGTATATCAAGAACCTGCATTTCTCTGCGGATGACATAGCATACTTCCGGAGTCAGAATCTTTTCAGCGAGGAGTTTCTTTCATACCTGGCGGCTTATCATTTCAGCGGTGATATCTATGCAATGCCGGAGGGCACGATAGCCTATCCAAACGAGCCTCTTCTTACGGTAGTTGCCCCGCTTCTCGATGCACAGCTTGTTGAAACGGCCATACTTCTGCAGGTGAACCATCAGTCTCTGATAGCCACCAAGACCAACAGGATAGTGCGTGCCGCCGAGGGCAGAGCAGTTTCCGATTTTGGCGCAAGACGCGCGCATAATGTTGACGCAGCTGTTTACGGAGCCAGAGCTGCATATATCGGAGGCGCAGTCGGTACCGCCACAGTGCTTGCAGGCCAGATGTTCGGCATACCGATCTCGGGGACCATGGCCCACAGCTGGGTGATGTTTTTCGAGAACGAATATGAGGCTTTTAAAAGATATGCCGAGACCTATCCGGATTCTACGTTATTGCTAGTAGATACCTTCGATGTTCTTAAAAGCGGCGTTCCCAATGCCATACGCATAGCAAAGGAAGTCCTTGAACCAATGGGCAAGCGCCTTAAAGGTATCAGGCTGGATTCCGGCGACCTGGCATATCTTTCCAAGGAGGCAAGGGCAATGCTCGATGAGGCAGGCCTCACCGACTGCATTATAGTTGCTTCAAACAGCCTCGATGAATTTACCTTGCAGTCCCTTAAGCAGCAGGGTGCAAAGATAGACAGCTTCGGCGTAGGTGAAAGGCTGATCACATCAGCTTCCAACCCCGTCTTCGGTGCTGTATATAAAATGGCGGCCATTGTAAAAGACGGGAGGTTCATCCCAAAAATAAAAGTCTCCGAGACCCCGGAGAAGATCACAAACCCCGGTCTCAAAAAGGTCTACCGTGTGTATGATGCTTCCGGTAAAGCGATAGCTGAATACCTTACGCGCGCAGATGAACAGATCGACTTCACGCAGCCGGTGCGCTATATCGACTCACAGAAATACTGGAAGAACCGCTATTTTGAAAACTGCACATTCAAAGAGCTTCAGGTGCCTGTTTTCATAAACGGTGAATGTGTTTATAAGTGCCCTCCGCTCAAAGATGTCCGCGATTATGTGCGCCGGCAGCTCAATGAGGAGATCTGGGATGAGGAACAGCGTTTTACCAATCCGCATACCCACTATTTCGACTT
>JAIKVS010000112.1 GCA_024685535.1 Oscillospiraceae bacterium
CTTGATATTTGAGCCTTTGTAGCTTGACAGTATGGAAGGCAGCCAGGATCTGGCTACGCTGGAATAAGCCCCAATGCGCAGAGAATACTTGTATTTTTCCTTGATCTTTTCAGCATAGCTTATAAGTTCGCTGTCAGCTTCGATGAATTTATTGAACAGAGGCAGAAGTTCCTGGGCATAGGCCGAGAGTTTGGCGCCGCTTTTTCCCCTCACAAGCAGTTCTATCCCAAGTTCGGACTCCAGTGAGTTCATCATATTTGTTAAACCCGGCTGGGTGTATCCCAGTTTTTCAGCAGCTGCTGTTATGCTTTTGCTCTCTACTATTGTTAATAATGCACGAATTTTCTTGCTGTCCATAGTTAAATATTTGCCTTTCTTATGAATAATCCAATACATAACAAAAAGTTATTGATGTCATAATAATATAGTGCTTTTCATATTTCAAGTACAATGTTATAATTTGTTCACAATTTCTTAATGGTTGGTCGATGATCGGCCAGTTTCCAATCATCTATTGACCAAACTATTATATTGAGGAGGTTTCTTTATGGAACAAAACGGTCGTAGTTCCTGGGGCAGCAACATAGGCTTTCTGCTTGCTGCCATAGGCTCCGCGGTCGGCCTTGGAAACATCTGGGGCTTTCCGCACAAGATGGGCAAGTCGGGCGGATTTACATTCCTTATTGTATATCTGTTCCTTGCCGTTTTCGTCGGACTTATCGTAATGGTGTCCGAGCTTGCCATCGGACGTAAGACCAAGCTCAGCCCGATCGATGCCTACAAGCAGGTAACAAAGAAGTTCAAATGGCTAGGATGGGCAGCAACTATTGCTCCGTTCTTGATTATGAGCTTCTACACCGTGCTCGGTGGATATGTAATGCAGTATATGGCCCTGAACCTTGCCGAGCTCAGCTTTGGTATCACTGCCGGCGGTATGGATTCATTCGTTGCGATCCTTGTCAACCCGTTCGGTGCAGTCGTATTTACCATCCTGTTCATCATTATTTGTATGGTTATCGTACAGGGCGGTGTATCAGGCGGTATCGAGAAGTTCAACAAGATTGGCATGCCCGCTCTGTTTGTGATGCTTCTCGTCATCATCGTCCGTTCTCTCACTCTGCCGTATGCATCCGAAGGCCTGAAGTTCATGTTTGTTCCCGGTTATTCGGTAGCCAAAGGCTATATCTCAGAAGCGCCTGACATTATTAGTGTGCTCGGAACTGCCGGTGGCCAGATGTTCTTCTCACTTTCACTGGCAATGGGCGCCATTCTTACCTATGGCTCCTACCTCAGCAAAGAGGAGAACCTAGTAAAGAACTCCGTCATTATAGTTGCAGCCGATACACTTATCGCACTGCTCGCCGGATTTGCCGTCATCCCTGCAGCCATTTCCTACAACCTGCAGAATGGCGTTGCCCCTGGCGATATGATGATTGGTGGTCCCAAACTTCTGTTCGTCACTCTTCAGGACGTCTTTGCTAACATGGGCAAGATCGGACCTCTCTTCGGTGTCATCTTCTACGCTCTCGTTCTAATTGCTGCCATATCCTCCGCCATCTCCCTCATGGAGACTGTTGGTGCACACTGGATCGACAAGGATCTTGCTAAAGGAGAGAAGGATACCCGTAAAAAAATCATCTCCATTGTCTCTCTGCTCATTCTTGTCGAGGCTGTAGTGGTTGCATGGGACGGACTTGGATCTAACGGAATCCATCCTGCTGCTCTGCTTGGCATTCAGGGATCAGTTCCCGATGTTCTGGCTGACTGGCTAGACTTCATGGATACCTGGTCTGAATACCTGCTCATGCCGCTCGGCGCAATGTGCATGGCACTTATGATTGGCTGGGAGAGCGGACCAGATCTGGTACTTGACGAGGTCGCTCACGGAGATCCTTCCAACGCGTTTAAGGCATTCTACAAGTTCTGCGTAAAGTTCATAGTTCCCATTGTGATGGCCTTTGTTCTTGCCGGTTCCCTCAAGGGCGCCTGCGGCGGCTCTGCTGTCATGTGGTATATCATCTGCGGTGTTGCGCTCGTGTTCTTCTGGGTATTTGCCGCAGTTGGCAACAAAAAAGAAGTCGCAGAGTAAAACAGTATAAGCTATTAAGCATTAAGGTACTGCTCAGAAATGGGCAGTACTTTTTTGTTTAAATAAATAATAAATCAAGCGTTTTCGTTGTTGAATCTGAATAAATTTTTGATTTTAACAGGAAAGGATTACTGTAAAATTACCCTTGATTTTCATCATGCAGTACCATATAATTAGGACATTGGAGAAAATTTCACAAAGTCTGGAACAGGAGATTCTTATGGAAAAATTTGACCTGAAACTCATTGATGAGATCCTGGCAAAATATGATTGTGACAAAACCAGGATCATTTCAATCATGCAGGACGTCCAGGGTGTATATCGCTACCTTCCCGCAGAGGTACTGAAATACATCGCTGAGAAAGTCGGCATCAGCGAAGCCAAAATCTATGGAGTCGCCACCTTCTACGGAAACTTTTCCCTTGATGCAAAAGGCAAATACGTTTTGAAAGTCTGCCGCGGAACCGCGTGCCATGTCCGCCGGTCAGACAAGATCCTCGAAGCGATCTATGAGGCAACGGGTCTCAGCGAAAGCAAACCCACCACGGATGACGGACTGTTTACAATAGAGACGGTTTCCTGTCTCGGAGCATGCGGCCTTTCTCCAGTCGTAATGGTCAATGATACGGTCCATCCTCAGATGACCCCCGACAAAGCAAGAGCCCTCATTGAAGAGCTTCGCACAAAGGAGGATTGAGCTATGAAGAGAACAAGGATCAATTCCATCGAAGAATTCAGGCAGTATCAGGCGGAATGCAAGACCGCCGCTGCCGCACAGAAACGCAAGGTCCTCGTATGCTGTGGTACCGGCTGTGTTGCTGGCGGAAGTCTCAAGATCTTTGAGGAACTGAAAAAGCAGATCGAAGCCAAGGGCCTGAAGACGCAGATCCTTCTCGCCGAAGGCCTTGAGGACAATCCAGATCCCGAAGCTATCACAATGAAAAAGTCCGGCTGCCACGGATTCTGCGAAATGGGTCCGCTGGTACGAATTGAGCCGGAAGGCTGGCTCTATACCAAATGCAAGCTATCTGACGTTGAGGAGATCGTTGAAAAGACCATAGTCAAAGGCGAATTCGTCGACCGTCTCGGCTATGCAAAGCTCGGCACTCTCTGCAAGCGCCAGGAGGATATCCCGTTTTATAAACTGCAGACCCGCCGCGTTCTTGAGCACTGCGGTCATATCGATGCCGAATCCATCGAGGAGTATATCTCGATCGGCGGATACAGCGCAATGGCAAAAGCACTGTTTGATATGAGCTCCGATGAGATCATAAACGAAGTATCCGGCTCAGGGCTTCGCGGAAGAGGCGGTGCAGGCTTCCCGACGGGAAAGAAGTGGAGCCAGGTCGCAGCGAACAAGGAAACCCCGAAGTATGTAGTCTGCAACGGCGACGAAGGAGACCCCGGTGCATTTATGGACCGTTCCTGCATGGAAGGCGACCCGAACAAGGTTATTGAAGGAATGATAGTTGCGGGTATCGCTACCGGCTCGACTGAAGGATATATCTATGTAAGAGCAGAGTATCCGCTTGCTGTAAGCCGTCTGCGCAATGCTATAGCGCAGGCTGAAGAGCTCGGACTTATCGGCGACAATATCCTCGGAAGCGGCAGAGATTTCCATATGCACATTAACTGCGGCGCCGGCGCATTCGTCTGCGGTGAAGGTTCAGCGATGACAGCCTCTATTGAGGGTAACCGCGGCATGCCGCGTACCAAGCCTCCGCGCTCAGTCGACAAGGGACTTTTCAACAAACCCACCTGTCTCAACAACGTCGAGACCTTTGCAAATATACCGGATATAATCAACAAGGGTGCAGCTTGGTTCAAATCAGTCGGAACAGAGATGAGCTCCGGCACCAAGGCCTTCGCACTTACCGGAAACGTTGAGAATACGGGACTTATCGAAGTTCCTATGGGCACTACGATGAGAGAGGTCGTTTATGATATAGGCGGCGGTATAAAGAACGGCAAAAATTTCAAAGCTGTCCAGATAGGCGGACCTTCAGGCGGATGCCTCACTGAGGAGCATCTCGATCTGCCGATGGATTTCGACTCGCTCAAGAAAGTCGGTGCCATCATCGGCTCCGGCGGACTTGTCGTTATGGATGAGACTGCGTGCATGGTGAACATTGCCAAGTTCTTCATGGGCTTCATCTGCGACGAATCCTGCGGAAAGTGCACGCCGTGCCGTGAAGGAACAACCCGCATGCTCGAGATCCTAACCCGAATTACAGAGGGCAACGGCAGAGACGGCGATATTGAGGAGCTCAGGAACCTTGCAAAGATGATCCAGGTGTCCTCACTCTGCGGCCTTGGAAAAACTGCTCCTAATCCGGTTCTCTCCACTCTGCAGAACTTTGAGCAGGAGTACAGGGAGCATATATACGACAAGAAGTGCCGCACAGGCACCTGCAGGAAGCTTTCACATCTCGTTATCGATCCCGAGCTCTGCATAGGATGCACAAAGTGCGCCCGCAACTGCCCTGTCGGAGCGATAACCGGCGAACTAAGAAAGCCGCATACCATTGACACCGATAAGTGCATCAAGTGCGGCACCTGCAAGTCCGGCTGCCCGAAACATGCAATTAAGGAGGGATAAAGATGGCTGACAGAAAAATGATAATAGACGGAGTCGAATGTCCGTTTACCAATGAACGTAATGTTCTTGAAGTTGCACTTAACAATGGCATAGATATACCTACCCTCTGCTATTGCGAGAACCTCTCCATATACGGCGGATGCCGCCTTTGCCTTGTCGAGAATGAGCGCGGAGCGCTCGATGCGGCCTGTTCCATGGCACCGAAAGACGGTCTCGTGGTATTTACCCACTCAAAGAAAGTGCTCGACAGCCGCCGCACTACACTCCAGCTGTTAATGAGCAGCCACAGAGCCGACTGCCTCACCTGCGATATGAGCGGGAGCTGCAAACTGCAGGCCTACTGCCACAGATACGGTGTAGATGACAGCCGTTTTGAGAACAATACATATAAAGATGAGCCTAAAGATGAATCCTCTAGGTGCATAGTAAGGGATCCCAGCAAATGCATCCTCTGCGGTCTGTGTGTTCGTATGTGTGCGGAAGTGCAGAACATAGGCGCAATAGACTTTGCAAAGCGCGGCAAGAGAGCTTATGTGACACCCGGATTCGGCATGAGTATGAGCGATACCTCCTGCGTCGGATGCGGCCAGTGCGCGGCTGTCTGCCCGACCGGTGCCATCACCATAAAGAACGAGATCCCGAAGATGTGGAAGTTCCTGCAGGATGGCAGCAAAAAGGTGGTTGTGCAGGTAGCTCCTTCCGTCCGCGTCGGTCTTGCAGAACAGTTCGGCCTTCCGGCGGATGTTCCTGTCACCAAGAAACTCTATACGGCACTTCGCCGTCTCGGAGCGGATGTTGTTTATGATACGAACCTCACTGCCGACCTGACGATCCTTGAGGAAGCCCAGGAATTCCTGGCCAAGGTCAAAAACGGAGACAAACTCCCGATGTTCACATCATGCTGCCCCGGCTGGATCCAGCATGTTGAGCATGCGCACCCCGATCTGATGCCCCAGGTCTCCACGGCAGGAAGCCCGATGGAAATGATGGGTGCTCTCATTCGCAGACAGTTCAAGGATGAGGATGTCTATTCTGTGGCTATCATGCCCTGTACAGCCAAGAAATTTGAATGCGCGCGTCCTGAACTTGTTAAGGACGGACACAGGCTCATAGACCTCGTTCTTACGACACAGGAGCTCGGAAGAATGATTAAGGAGGCCGGCATCGACTTTGCAAACCTTCCTGATTCCGAAGCAGACAGTCCTCTCGGTGAATATACCGGCGCCGGCACCATCTTCGGCATCACTGGCGGTGTGACCGAGGCAGTTATTAGATATGTCCTTGCCGACAGCTCGGAAGGCACTCTCCAGACTATAGCAGAATGCGGTGTACGCGGTCTGCAGGGGACCAAGGCTTTTGAGGTATCTGCCGGAGATCTCAAGATCCGTATCGCTGTAGTCAACGGACTCGGTAATCTGGATAAGCTCGTGGAAAAGATGAACGCCGGAGAAGCGCAGTTCGACTTTATTGAAGTGATGGCCTGCCCGAACGGCTGCATCGGCGGCGGCGGACAGCCTCCTGCCTCAAATAAGCGCAAGGCTGAGCGCGAGCAGGGACTCTTCCGCGATGATGAAGCCTGCGAATTCAAGATCCCGCAGGACAACCCCGCTTTGAAGTATGTTTACGACGAGCTGCTTGACGGACGTGCCCACGACCTTCTGCATATCCACTATCCGCTTCATCACCAGCACTGATAGGAAATAATGAATCTATGCCCGCCTTCGGTCACGACGGCGGGCATATTTCAAAAAGTTGAGAAACCTTTTCACCGTTACTTCCGTCTTATAGAGTGAAAAGAGAGAACGTTCTTTTTTTAAAACAGAGGTAGCCGATTGGAAGACTTAAAGATCATAGACCTGTTTTTCAGGCGCTCCGAAAGAGCGATAGAAGAGATCAGGCTTAAATATGAAAAACTCTGCGCTTCAGTAATACGCAGGATAGTTCCGGATCCGCGGGATATTGAAGAGTGTGTGAGCGATACATGGCTCAGAATATGGAATTCCATACCGCCCGAAAGGCCTGAATCGCTTAAGGCTTATGTCGCGCGGATCTCGCGTAACCTTGCCCTCGACAGATATGATTACAACAATGCCGAAAAGCGATCAACAATGCTCACGGAAGCTTTTGAAGAGCTGGAGCCATGTCTGGCAGGGGGAGGAGAATTTGAGCAGGTCGAAAAGACAGGAGAGTTCAGGATTTTCATCAATTCATTCCTCAGAGGATTGAACGAGGAGACGAGGACGATATTCGTGCTCAGATACTGGTACGGCTACAGTCTCTCGGAAATAGCCTCGGAACTGTCCCTCAGCGAGCCTAAGATAAAGTCTTCACTTTTCCGCACGAGAAACAGGCTGCTCGACGCTATGACAAAGGAAGGTATTGCGATATGAATGACGAACGTTTTCTCCTGTTCCAGAATTCAATAGACGAAGATCTGCTTGAGGAAGCGCAGAACTATCATAAACAGAAGTCAAACTGGGGCAGATATGCAGCCCTTGCCGCCTGCTTCTGCGCGGTGATCGCCGGGGTGATCGCATGGCATCCCTGGAAACCGTTTCGCATGGGTGCCGCAGTCCCGGCTGCCGGAGTCTATGAGAAGACTGAGTCAGCTGCGGAACAGGGTGCATTATACAGCACATATGCTGCACCGGAAGCTGCCGTTAATGATTTTTCCGCTCCTGCTGCGGAGATGCCGTTGCCGGAGCCTGCTGAAAGCTATGAGGAAGAGGCCGATACTTTTTATGCGCAAAGGAATGACTCTGCAATGGCGTTCGGCGCCGCTGCAGACAATGGCGTTGAAAGTCCGGCGGAATTCGGAGCATCAGCAGCAACTGCTATGCCTAACCCTGTTCGTGAATGCACTCTCGAGGAGCTCGCGGAAATCGGCTACGATATGACTCTGCCGTTTGGCGCAGAACCTGTATTCAGTGCCAGAATCGGAGAACTGGCTGAAGTGAGGTTCATATATGAAGGCTGCGAATACATGCTCAGAGCCCTGAAGACTGCTCAGAATGAGGATATCTCAGGAGTATATGACTCTGTAAGAAGAACTTTAAACTGGAGCGACAGCGCTTGTGATTATGAGATTCATGAAGGCAGCGAAGGTATTGTTTTCAGCTGGTATTCATCCGTCGAAGGAATGCAGTGGTGCCTGTTCAGCCGCGATGCAGTGCCTGAGGCGATAATGAAGACAGCCGGTGAGATCCGGGGATCGGAGATCCCGGTACCGGAAGAATAACGGGAGGACGGAAATGAAAAAGTGGATAATGATATGGATAGATGAAGTGAGAAAGATCGCTTCGTTCCATGCAGTGGAGGGTTTTATTCCGCATCCGCTTTTCGACAAGGCGGAGTTTCTGAGCTTTATTGATTCCCTCTGCGAAATGAATTACTGTTTTCAGTAAAAAAGACTGAAGCACAGGAAGGTATCTGTACGATACCTTCCTGTGCTTTTATTATGTTGTACAGAAAATGAAAGAGTGGTATCATCTGAGCATAAACGATCGAAAGGATATCATCATGATCTCTTTGAATAACGGATGGAGTTTTGTATATAACTGGTCAGAGGCTTTCCTTAACGGAGAAGATGAAGACGAGCAGGTTCGTCTGCCGCACACTGTGAAGGAGATACCTCTTCATTATGCGTCCCCTGAATATTATGAAACGGTTTCGGGCTATCGCAGGAAACTGGATATTCTGCCTGAGTATGAGGGGAAAAGGATATTCCTGCGCTTTGATGGTGCAGCGCATATTGCATATGTGTTTGTCAACGGCAAGCAGATATTTGAGCACAGATGCGGTTATACGGCGTTTGAAGTTGAGATAACAGACTATGTTGAATATAACGGGGATAACTTCGTTGCCGTTAAGCTCGACAGCACGGAGAATCCCGGGATCCCGCCCTTCGGCTTCGTTATAGATTACCTTACTTTTGGCGGTCTTTACAGGGAGGTTTGGCTCGATGTGAGGCCTCAGACTTATATTTCTGATATATTTGTCTATACTCCGGATATCAGCAGACTGAAGGCAAAGATAAGCATCGATGGCAAAAGCAGGGGATACAGCGTTATAAGCTCGGTAATGGACGGCGACAGATGCATTGCCACAGCCGAGGGTACTGATCTTGAAATGAACGTTCCTGAAGCGCTTCCGTGGAATACTGAGCAGCCCAAACTTTATGTTTTCAGGGCGGAGCTTGCAGATAAAAACGGCAATATCATTCATACGAGATGTGAAACATTCGGCTTCAGGACAGCCGAATTCAGGGCAGACGGGTTCTATCTCAACGGAGAAAAGACTTTCCTTCGCGGTCTGAACCGCCATCAGAGCTACCCCTATATCGGCTATGCAGCACCGGAGCAGCTTCAGCGTGAGGATGCAAGGATACTTAAAAATGAGTTGAAATGCACCGCGGTCCGGACTTCACACTATCCTCAGAGCCAATACTTTATAGATGAATGCGACAGGCTGGGCCTTCTTGTTTTTACTGAGATTCCGGGCTGGCAGCATATAGGCGGCGACGCTTGGAAGGACCAGGCTGTGGAGAATACACGCGAGATGGTCCTGCAGTACAGAAACCACCCTTCGATCATACTTTGGGGTGTGCGCATCAATGAAAGCCAGGATGACGACAAATTCTATAAAAGAACAAACAAAACAGCGCATGATCTCGATCCGTCCAGAGCAACGTCCGGCGTTCGTTATCTGGAAAAAAGCCATCTTCTTGAGGATGTCTACGCCTTCAATGACTTTTCATATGACGGCACAGGAGACGGTGCAAAGAAAAAGTCTTCCGTAACGCCTGATATGTCAAAAGCCCTGCTGATCTCAGAGAACAATGGCCACATGTTCCCCACAAAGCCTTTCGACAACAGTGATCGAAGACAGGAGCATGCGCTGAGACATGCAAAAGTCCAGAATGCAGCGGCAGCGTCAGGAGAACATGCCGGCTGCTTCGGATGGTGTATGTTTGACTATCCAACCCATAAGGACTTCGGCTCTGGCGACAGGGTATGCTACCATGGCGTTATGGATGCATTCAGAAATCCGAAACCGGCGTCATGGCTCTTTTCCTCCCAGTCTGATGATGGGCCTTTCCTCGAGGTGAGCTCCGGAATGGATATAGGCGACTATAATGCCGGAAAGATGACTCCGCCCCCGTATATCTTCACCAATGCCGATGAGACTGATCTTTATAAGAACGGATACTTCGTGAAGACCTGCAGCGGTTCCGAGTTCTCCGCACTGCAGCACGGACCTGTTATATGCGATGATCTTCTCGGTAACCTGCTGGAAACTGAGGAGGGCTTTGAAAAAGCAAAAGCTGCGAAGGTATATGAATGCCTCAAGCTGATAGAAAAGTACGGCGTTTCGAATATACCGCCTGCAAAAAAACTCATGATTGGCATGACCATGGCGCGCTACAGGATATCATATACGGAGCTTTCAAGGCTTTACGGCAAATATGTGAGCAACTGGGGCGGAGAGGCTACCGAGTGGAAGTTTGTAGCGAAAAAGGATGGCCGTGAGGTAGCGGAAAAGATAATAAGACCCGGAGAAAAACTGCATCTCGACGTAAGAGCGGACAGAACTGAACTGACCGAAGGTGATACTTACGATATGGCAGCAGTAAGGATAAGGATTCTTGACGAATGCGGGTCAACAGCGCCGTACGCACAATTGCCCGTTTTTCTGGAAGTTGAAGGGGCGGCAGAGCTTGTAGGCCCTGATGTTGTCACAGCTGAGGGCGGAATGTGCGGATGTTATCTGCGCAGTGTTGGTGAGAAAGGCGAGGCAAAACTCACAGTCTGCACCGACCAGACAGATCCCGTAGAGATTGAATTCATAGTTAACTGAAATATGTAAACCAATATATGTAAATTGAACCCCCGCCGTTACAGGCGGGGGTTCAGCAGTTTGTCAGCCTATGACTCTTTCGAGATATTCAACTATCTTTCCAACTGTTACGAGATCATTTGCAGCCTCGTCTGGGATGGTGATTCCGTACTCGTCCTCCAGGGACATCACGAGTTCTACGGCATCGAGAGAATCTGCGCCGAGATCATCATATATGTTAGTATCGAGGGTAATGGTTTCGGGATCGATTTCCAGCTGTTCCGCAATGACTTTCTGAACTTTTTCAAACATTTGACATTTTCTCCTATCAAAATGGTTTTCAGATTATGCCCATTCGCGGCTCTGAGGCTTGTTGGTGGTCTCAGGCTTAACATATGACACAACGACGCGGCGATTGGGCTCAACACCGGTCGATGCCGTGGTCACTCCTTCGTATTTTTGGAGTGCTGAGTGGATCACATGGCGCTCATAGGAATTCATCGGCTCCAGAGCCATGCTGCGCTTATATTTGATCGCCTTCTCGGCCATCTTTTCAGCCAGCTTGACAAGGCTCTCCTCGCGCTTGCTGCGGTAACCTTCGGCGTCAACATTTATGTG
>JAIKVS010000100.1 GCA_024685535.1 Oscillospiraceae bacterium
GATAAGGGGAACTATGGGAGAAAACGGCTTTGCTTTTATCCCCTGGGCTTCCAGAAGCTTCCAGTAGTCCACCGGGAGAGTGGACATTTCGCACATGCCGTCGTACATAACACGCACGTCAACTCCCTCTTTAACCTTGCGTGTGAGGATATCGAGGACTCTTCCCCACATATAGCCCTCTTCGAGAATAAAATATTCCATGAAAATAAATTTCTCAGCTTTTTCCAGCTCCGTCAGCATTGCTGCGAACTTGTCCTCGCCGATAGGGAAATATGTCACTTCGGTATTGCCGTAAAGCGGAAAGCTGCCGGTCCTGTTGAGGTAGGTGCTGAGGTCGTCGGAGCCGGAGCCGTCGTTTTTCATTTGTTCCACAACATACTGCGGCTGGGATATAAGACCTCTGCTGGCATTTACCTGATCAAGCATTCTGTCTCTTTCCATGCGGTGCCCGACATCTGTCTGAGTGAAGAGCAGAAAGCCGGTCCCGGCAAGCGGAAGGATGGAGATTATGAGCATCCATGTGAGTTTGGCAGAAGAATCCATACTGCAGTTGAAAAGATAGATTATCATCACAACTGCGAAGATACGCAGGACATATACGATATTGGGGAACTTATCCGTAAAGAAAAGATATGCTCCCACCAGAAGCAAAAGCTCGAGGGCGAAAAGCATTATGATGAGGAAAAATCTGCTGAAAACGAGCTTGAGTATCCCCTTTCTCAGAGGCTTTGCAAGCTTTATCACCTTTTCTTCGTTTTCCATGCGTTTCTCCTGCTCCTTTCAGCGAAATTTCGTAAAGACGTACGCAGGTCCGCCGGCTTCAATCTGCTGCCGACAATAATATCCTCGACCGCGGCAGCCTTGTCCGCAGCGGAAACAATAAAGCCCTCCAGATGGCTTGGTCTCCTGCTCCCGGCAGTCGGCCACATATGGCGCTCGATTATATCCTTCGTTTTCTCAGGCAGGTCATCCAGCAGCTTCCGGGCTACTTCAACCGAATCGTCCGCATGCCGCCGGTAGCACTCCTGCTCGTTTTCATATTTTTCGTCCCTACCCAGGATGCCGAGATCGTGGCAGAGCGCCCCTTCGACCACAGCCTTCTTATCTGTGACGATGCCCAGCATATTCAATGCGTGACATATGGCGAGGCTGTTTTCAGCGACTCTTCTGGTATGCTCGGCTACAGTAGAGCGCGTATGGTGAGTCTGGCCGGACGCAAGGCGCATCTCCTCCGAATCGAGGATACCTCCGCCGTAGCGTTCGAGCTCAGTCTTTATCTTATCTTTCAGTTTCATATAAACAAATGCCGATCACTCTGTTCTTTCAACTATCATTGCAGACGATCCCTCCTCGAGAGAGTTGCAGTCGTCATAGTGGATATGATCTCCGGGCTTTCCTTCCGCAAGAGCCCTGAACTGTGCAGCAAGGGAAAGCAGAGCTTCTCTGTTTGCTGAGATCATTACCTCCCTGCCATCTGCCCGCACCCGGATCTCAGACCCATCTTTCCATTCTAATTCCATAGCAAGCCTCAGTGGTTAGCTTTAGAGAAGGGGCAGCGTTTGCCGATGCACTGGTTATTATGCGATGACCAGCTGCATATTACCTCAGGTTTTTCCATCTCTACGCCGAAATGCTCCTTCACGAAGTCAATGGCCGTGAGGATGGAGAGGAAGGAATCCCTCTTGCAGCAGCGCGGTCCGCCTATCTCCCCTATTTTTGCAAGGGAGGCTGAAGTCATTTTGTGGGATAGTGCAAACGGCTCATTTTTCAGCGGTGTGGAACCGGAGATTATTGAAATGAACATCCCGCTGCTGATGCCTGCACCGCATGCTCCCCAAAAGCCGCACGCGCCGCCCGGGACGGAGCTTCCCCGCTCCATTATCTCGTTAAGAGCATCCCGAAGGTCGATATCTCCGCCGGCGTTTTTATACGCCGTGAGGAGCGCAGCTCCCACCATTACATGATGCTCCGGACCGTGCATATGGCAGAAAGGCATTTCCATCATCTTTTCAATAATAGCTACGGGATCCTTCGATTTTTCATAAAGGCAGAAGCCTATAATTGCATTGAGCCCCTGAGTATGGCATTCGTTGCAGACATAGTGCCCGTTAACGCACCTTGTCTGGCTGAGTTCCTTTTTATGGCAGATCTCGCACTCCATCTCCACAGCCTTTTCAAGATACTCAAGCGGAGCCTTGCAAATAAGGCATTCCCCGTTCATTGCGGCCATAATATAGCACCTTTCTTATCAGTTGTTTGCAAGCCTGCGGTAGGCTATCTCCAGCAGGCTTATATTCAATAATGCGAACAGAAGCAGATAAAGCGGCATTATCGCTATGCCGGCAGCCTGCTGGATATGTCCGAAAACCATAGGCATGAAAGTGCTCCCGATATAGGCCGAAGCCATCTGCAGGCCGATCACCGCCGCGCTGTGCCGCTTTCCGAAGTTTCCGGGAGCCATATGCTGGATCGATGGATAAACAGGCCCCATTCCAGTTCCGATGATCACGAAGCCTATCGCCGCCGGGATATAGCTCCTGAAGGGAAGGAAAACCAGCAGTATCCCAAAAAGCTCAACGGCTATTCCTATGCGGATGAGCCGTCTGTCACCCAGACGGTTCGATACGAAGCCTGATATCAGCCTGCCCAGCATGAGCCCGCCGAAGATCAAAGAACCGAAGGAGGCTATCGTCCCGTCGCTCAGGCCCTGTTTAGTCCCGGCAAAGTAGCTGGGAGTCCAGAGAAAGCAGGTGGCCTCGCCGGAGCAATAAGCAAAGAAAGCTATGAGCGTAAGCAGCACTCCAGGGACCTTGAGCGTCTCTCTGATGCCGGCGCTGTCCGATTTGGCCTCTTCCTCCTGTGCCTCGGTTTTCTTCCACAGCGGCAGTGAAAGAACACAAACCAGCAGTATTCCGATCTGGATATACGATGTCCAGCGGTAGCCTTCGTTCCAGCGGGCTGTCCGCAGAGCGAGGGACATTATATACGGGCTGATCATTGCGCCGACGCCGTAGAAGCAGTGGAGGAAATTCATCACGGAAGAGGGATAATGCTCCGCCACATAATGGTTCACAGAAGCATCGATGGATCCTGCGCCTAGACCGTAAGGCACTGCAAAAAGGAAGAGCATCCAGTAGCTCCCGCAGACAGAAAATCCGAGGAGCCCG
>JAIKVS010000132.1 GCA_024685535.1 Oscillospiraceae bacterium
CCATCTGCCCGTAACTTTAAAAAGGAGCGGGTATACGCCTATATCCGCAAATATGACAATGGCATAGCGAAGAGTGCGCACGAGAAATGCCGCGGTAGTGCCGGAGTTGAGAAAATCTGAGGAGAATGGCAGCTTGAGCAGTGTATTGAGTCCGAAAAACACAGCCACGCCGCCCACGACCCGAAGGATCGAGCGCAGCGGGTTGCGGGTGTTTTCAAAGTTTACATACCTCTGCTCTATCTCATTGCCGAGCACAAAACCCAGCATCATTCCGTAGCCTGAATAGTAGTCCGCACTTTTGCAGTAAAAGAATCCTGGAAGCGTAATAAGCAGCAGCAGGCAGTAAAACAGGCTGGGATTCTTGAATTTGCTCTGCAGCCAGGGCACTGCAACGATTATCACTAGGCCCAGCAGCCAGCCGCAGAGCACATCGGTGGGATAGTGCACGCCCAGACAAAAACGTGAAACTCCTATGAGCAGCGACAACACCACGGCGATCACCGTGAGTATTCTTCGTTTGCTGTATTCTGCCAGTGAGCCGTACACTGCCACGGCGTTGGCCGAGTGTCCGCTGGGGAAGGAAAACTCCTGCGCTGCGATATTGTATATGTCTGCGCTTTTGTCCACGGGCTTGAGGCAATGGATCTCCGGATTATCAAAATATGGTCTGCGGCGGACGAATATGTTTTTGATCATAGGATTGAGGACTATGCCGACTAGTACATTAAGCCCCACAAAGCGGCCGAAACGCTTGTCGTAGCACCAGTATAAAAAACCGATCACGGCTACGCAGGCAAGCTCTTCCCCGAATGCAGAGATGAACGAGGCCAGCGCCGTTCCGAAAGCTCCCATATGCGCCTGCAGCCATACGATAAGTGAAATCTCCCAGTCAAAGAAAAAAGTATTGCCGACAAGATCCAATCAGATTACCTCCTCATCTCAAGCGGAGAACAAATAATAAGTTGCTGCGGAATCAACAGCAGGTTTCCAAGCTAAGAATTGCAGCATATAAATTATACCATAAGTGCGGATAGCATTCCAGCCTTGCTGACTTCTCTGACGCCTTGATTCTTTCCACTTGCCGTAAAAAAAAAGAAGCAGAATATCCTAAGACCTTCTGCTTCTTTTCTGGTCCGAGTGGAGGGATTTGAACCCCCGGCATCTTGGTCCCAAACCAAGCGCGCTACCAGCTGCGCTACACCCGGGTTTTGCGGCTTTGCCATTATACAACATCAGCACGTGCCGTGCAAGGGTTTTCTTCATTGATGTTTACCGCCGCCTGTGTTATCTTATACTAAGCATATTAACGGAGATTCAATATTATGAGAATGAGAAAACGCCATAATCTGGTACCGCGCATGGAGCGCTGCGCCGATAAGCTCATCTCCGACCCGGACAAGATGATAAACTGTTGGAGAAACCTCATGCCAGGCTGCACCTCCCTATGGCTGGAGCTCGGCTGCGGTAAGGGTAGATTCACAGCTGACCTTGCCGCTTCAGAGCCGGAAACGCTCCTTATAGCTCTTGAAAGGGTGCCGGATGCCATGATAATTGCCATGGAGAGGGTGAAAAACGCAGGCCTCGACAATGTCCGCTTCATAGATGCAGATGCAAAGCTGCTCCCGGAGTTTTTCGGGCAGGCCGAGGTGGACAGGATATTCATTAATTTCTGTGATCCCTGGCCTAAGAGCCGTGATGCTAAGCTCCGCCTCACGGCACCGTCCTTCCTAAGAAGATACAGCGATATTCTTCCCGTAGGCGGTGAGATACACTTTAAAACGGACAATGCACCGCTTTTTGACTGGTCAGCCGAGCGTTTCAAAGAGGAAAACTGGGAAATAAGGGAACTGACTCACGATCTGCACGCAAATGGCCTCGTCGGCATAATGACCGACTATGAGGCAAAGTTTTATGCAGACGGACTGAAGATAAACCGCCTGGTGGCAGTGAAAACTGCGAACACCCCCGGCAAAGCCGCGGGACCTCTGCCCAGACTCAAGAATGCCTCTCTGACGGATGCAAGGGGCTATCTTGAGAGTACCGCCGCATTTGAAAGGAGAAAGAAGCAGGAATGAGATTCATATCGTGGAATGTAAACGGCCTGCGGGCTGCTATGAAGAAGGGCTTCGAGGATATCTTCTGGTCTCTCAGCGCGGATTTCTTCTGCCTGCAGGAGACTAAGCTGCAGGAGGGACAGATAGAGCTGGATCTGCCCGGATATGAGAGCTACTGGTCCTATGCCGAGAAAAAGGGCTATTCGGGCACTGCCATCTTCACGAAACACACGCCCCTTTCCGTGAGATACAATATCGGTATCGACCGCCACGATACCGAAGGCCGCGCTGTTACTCTGGAATATGATGATTTCTTCCTCGTCTGCGTATATACTCCAAATGCCCAGGATGGCTTGAAGCGCATAGACTATCGCATGGACTGGGAGGACGAATTCAGAAACTATCTTTGCGGCCTCGATGCCGTGAAGCCTGTTATCGCCTGCGGAGATATGAATGTCGCTCATAACGAGATCGATCTTAAGAATCCCCAGGCCAACGTAGGCAATGCCGGCTTTTCATTTGAGGAGCGCGAAAAATTCAGCGAACTTCTCAATGCCGGTTTTACCGACAGCTTTCGTTTCCTATATCCCGACCGGCGAGACGCATACTCCTGGTGGAGTTACAGAGCAGCCGCCAGGGAGCGGAACGTAGGTTGGCGCATAGACTATTTCGTAGTGTCCGACAGACTGCGGGACAACATAAAGGATGCCTACATCCTGCCGGAGATCCAGGGTTCCGACCACTGCCCGGTTGGGCTGGATATGTCATGGTGAAGATAAGGGACCTGGAGCTTTCCGGAAGGACTGCACTGGCCCCCATGGCAGGTGTGAGCGACTTTGCCTTCCGCCATATATGTCTCCGGCTGGGAGCAGCCTATACCGTAACGGAAATGGTAAGCGCAAAAGCCCTCGTCTATAACGATGAGAAGACCAAGGCTCTTCTGTATATCCCCGAAGAAGACAGACCCTGCGGAGCGCAGATCTTCGGCCATGAACCGGATGTTATGGGCGAGGCTGCTGCCATCGCACTGGAAATATCCGGCGCGGATGTAATAGATATAAACATGGGATGTCCCGTGGGAAAGATAGTGAAGAGCGGAGACGGCTCTGCTCTCATGAAGGATCCGGAGCTTGCCGGCAGAATAGTCGAGGCTGTTTGCGCAGCGGTCAGGGTACCTGTAACGGTGAAGTTCCGCAAAGGATTCGACGGCGGCAGTGTGAACGCAGTGGAATTCGGAAGAATATGTGAGAAGGCTGGGGCCTCGGCACTCACGGTACATGGCCGCACCAGAGCGCAGATGTATGCCGGCAAGGCTGACTGGGACATTATCCGTGACGTGAAGAATAGCGTGAGCATCCCGGTGTTTGCAAACGGAGATGTGTTTTCCGCCGATGACGCTGAGCATATTTTAAGGTATACCTGCTGCGACGGCGTGATGATAGGCAGAGGTTCCTTCGGCGATCCATGGCTCTTCGCTCAGGCTAATGCCGCCATTGCCGGAGAGGGTATCCCGCCGCTTCCATCTCTTGCCGAGAGGATTGACCTTGCCGAGGAACAGATCCGCCTTCTGGCTTCATATGCCGGCGAAAGAAAGGCTTGTGTGGAGGCGCGGCATCAGCTCCCGTGGTATCTTCACGGAGTAGCCCATGCGGGATACTATAAGCAGCAACTGGTACGGCTTGAAAGCCTTGAGCAGTTGCATGAGATATGCCGCGGTATAAAGAAGGATCTGAAATAATAACAGCCTCCGGAAGGCTTGTGAGATTTTTCCATTGCAGGCATTTCGAATTTGTGATAATATTAACTAAATAACTTATCAGTTCGTAATATGTCGGGAGTGAAGGGTTATGAAAAAGATCAAGGTTTCTAACAACGTGATCCGAAGGATGCCGCGGTATCTGCGCAAGCTCGATGAACTAGATGCACAGGGCATTTCCAGGATCTCCTCATCCGAGCTGGGCAATCTTCTGGGGCTTACACCCTCCCAGATCAGACAGGATTTCAGCTGCTTTGGTGAGTTTGGCCAGCAGGGCTACGGATATAACGTGTCTGCACTGAAGGAGGAGATTGCGAAGATCCTCGGGACCGACAGGGGATATAATGCGGTGCTGGTAGGCGTCGGCAACATAGGCCGCGCCCTGATGGATAATTTCTGCTTTTCCGATTGGGGCTGTAACCTTATATCTGCTTTTGACGTTGATAAGGATATAATCGGCAGGGAGATAAACGGAGTACCCATCAGGAGCATGGATGATTTTTCCGGTTTTCTCGCGGAAAACAGAGTGGATCTGGCGGTGCTGGCCGTACCTAAGGAATATGCCCTGTCGGTAACGGATGTGCTCACTGAAAACGGCATCAAAGCCATCTGGAACTTCACCAATGTGGACATTGCTGGGCCGGAAAGTCCTCTCATAGTCGAAAACCTCCATTTTTCAGATTCGCTCCTCTCTCTGAGCTACTATATCTCCGAAAGAAACGATGAAAACGCGGCAAGGGCTGCCAGGCTGGAGAGACAGAAAGCGGCTAAAGACAAAAAGTAATAAAAAAGCTCCCTTCGGGGAGCTGTTTTGATTAAGGTGAAAAACATGTCAGATACTATAGCAGCCATTGCCACCGGCATGTCGGTATCGGCCATAGGGATAGTCAGGGTCTCCGGCGACAGGACGTTGGAATTTGCTTCGCGCTTATTTGTTCCGGCGTCGGGAAAGGACCTTGGCGAATGCGAAGACCGCAGGTTGATATACGGTCGCCTGAGCGACGTCAACGGTGAGACTTTGGATATTTGCCTTTGCACTGTAAGCAGGGCACCGAACAGCTATACCGGGGAAGACACCGCAGAATTCCAGTGCCACGGCTCTCCGGTGATACTACGCGCTGTGCTGGATAGCCTTTTCACCCTTGGCGCGAGACAGGCCTTGCCGGGAGAGTTTACAAAGAGGGCTTTCCTCAACGGCAAAATTGAGCTCACAGCCGCCGAGGCTGTGGCCGATATCATTGATGCAGAGACAGCCGAGAGCGTCAAAAATGCTGCAGGCCAGCTCTCCGGCGTTATAGACGAAAGGCTTTCCGGGATCTATTCCGATCTTGCGGATATCTCCTCACACTACCATGCCGTTCTCGATTACCCCGACGAGGATATAGAGCCTTTCGTGCTTGAGGATTATCTCAGCAAGATGAAAGAGATAGCCTCTGTCCTTACCAGACTCCTGTCCTCCTTCGAAAGGGGAAAGCTCATGCGCTCGGGTATACCGGCTGTTATAGCGGGGAAGCCCAATGTGGGCAAAAGCTCTCTTATGAACGCTCTCCTTGGCTATGACCGGGCTATCGTCACCCACATTCCCGGCACCACGAGAGATACTATAGAGGAAAAACTGATCCTTGGCGGCCTTTGCCTCAGGCTCACTGACACTGCCGGTATCAGAGAAACCGATGACGCGGTTGAAAGCATAGGGGTAGAGCGAAGCAGAAAGGCGATGAGCGGCGCGGATCTCGTCATTGCAGTTATTGACGGTAGCACCGAACCTGATGAAGAGGACTATGAAATAATCCGGAACGCGGAAAAGGCTAATAAGGGCATCGTCATAGTATCCAAGCAGGATATAAGTGAAACAGATTTCAGTATCGATACAGTCCTGCCGGTCGTCCGCCTGAGCTCCGTAACCGGACAGGGGATGGATGAGCTTGAGAGAACGATATCGGAGATGTTTCCGCTGCCGGACGTTCCTGCTGGTGAGATCCTTACCAATTCCCGCCATGCGGATGCAGCCGGTAGAGCCCTGGATTATATGAACGCTGCAATCGAAGCTATGACCGAAGGCCGCACTCCTGACATAGTCCTCACCGAGACGGAGGGTGCCATGCAGGCCATAGGGGAACTCAGCGGCAGAACTGTTCGCGAGGATATTACCGACCGGATATTCGAGCGTTTCTGTGTCGGCAAATAATTATTGGTAATAAGAAACGGCATCTGTTCAGAATGCCGTTTCTTCTTTTTCTCTGTTTTTGAAAAGCACGAATTTTTCCAGCGGGAAAATTATGAGGAACTGCAGCATGCCCGCAGCCATGGCAGCTATGGTTCTTGCCCATCCGGATGCGGAGGTGACAGCGAGCTTTGCCGTTATATATCCTTGAAGCCATGTGGAGAAAAGTATCAGGGCGATCACCGTCAGCAGATATACAGCGAGTCCCCATCGGGTGCCGGAGCTGCGGAACGTTGCCTTCATATTGACAAAATACCCGTAGATATTTGCAAGGAAGTTCGAAAGAAAGAAGGGGAGCACATATCCCCATGTAACTGCGCCGTCAATAACATAGCGCGAATGACCCTCAAACAGCCTTGCGGGATCAAACACCGGCTGCAGAAAAGCCGGAAGCTTCGCCGTAAGTCCGTCGAATACAAAGGGCAGCAGATTTGCCAGCAGCAGCTGCAGCAGCGTTATAGTCTGGCTCAGAAGCGTAAATTTCACAAACTGCCACAGCCCTTTGTTGCCATAGCGGGCATCGAGTTTTTTCAGAAAACCCATATCTCTGTCCCTCAGACTCCCAGCAGCGGGATGATCTCATGCAGGTCGGAGATTACATGGTCGACACGGAAACTTTCCGGTACAGGCAGACCTTCGGGATCATACCAGCAGGTCACTATCCCGGCGTTCATCCCGCCGAGTATGTCGCTGGTGAGGGAATCGCCTACTATCATTACTTCAGGAAGATCGTCGGGGCGTATGGCTTCGAACACTTTTTCAAAAAAAGCGGTGTTCGGCTTTTCAACGCCGAGCTTCTCCGAGAGGAATACACCATCCACGGCTTCGCCTATCTTCGATCTGGCCAGCTTCTTCGTCTGCGCGGCTACCGTACCGTTTGAAACGACGTACTGCCTGACTTTTCCCTTGAGGTATTTCAGAATTCTGAGGCTGTCATCCCGGTAGACTATCGTGTCGCCGAGGCGCAGCTGATAGCTTTCATTGAATTCCGGCGCTATCCGCTGATCTATCCCGTATTCTCCGAAAAACTGCAGGAAACGCCCCACCAGCACCTCCGGCTTTGTGATCTCGTTCCTCTCAAGCCTCTGCCAGAAGCTCACGTTTATCTTTGAATAACGCGAGATCATCTCATCGCTGCACTCTCCAAGACCGTACTCCGTGAAGAGTGATTTAATGGCTGCACGCTCCGCCGCGAGAAAATCCAGCAGCGTATTGTCAA
>JAIKVS010000150.1 GCA_024685535.1 Oscillospiraceae bacterium
TCCAAGATTTGCTGTGCTTGAGCAGCTTTTGGATAAAGACTAATTTAGCTGCTCAGAACAGCTGATATCAGGAGGTGTCATCATGGCGGTCCCGAAGGGAAAGGTATCACGGCAGAGACGTGATAAAAGGCGTTCTTCCACATGGAAGCTCACAGCTCCCGGCATAATCAAGTGCCCCAACTGCGGAGCATTCTGCATGCCTCATCGTGCCTGCAAGGCATGCGGCCAGTATAACGGCCGTACTGTCATAAAGGTAGAGGAGAGCAAGTAAAGAGCTTAATGGAGGAGAGGCGGTATGCCTGTCCTCCTTTTGCTTTTTATCAGCCGCTATGAGAAATAAGATCAAAAGTATAGATGAGTGGAGCCCGCTTAACGGAAAAGTATCCGTGGGGGATTCACTCATCTCCATAAACGGCAATACGGTCCGTGACGTTCTGGATTATAAATACTATGCCTACGATGTAAAGCTCGATTTGGTAATGGGCAGGCCGGACGGAAGCATCTATGAGCTGCATATCGATAAGGAAGAGGGCGGAGAGCTCGGCGTTGATTTTGAGAATTATCTCATGGACTCGGCCAGATCCTGCGCCAATAACTGTATCTTCTGTTTCATCGATCAGCTGCCTCCCGGAATGAGAAAGACTCTGTATTTCAAGGATGACGATACGAGGCTCAGTTTCCTGATGGGCAACTATATAACGCTCACGAATCTTTCACGGAGAGAGATCGAAAGAATAAAGGCGCTCAGAATCAGTCCCGTTAACGTCTCCGTCCATACCACAGACCCGGAACTGCGAGTGCGTATGCTGCGCAATCCCCGTGCCGGAGAGAGCATAGGCGTGATGAGGGAATTTGCCGAGGCAGGCATTGTTATGAACTGCCAGATCGTGTGCTGCCCGGGGATCAATGACGGTGCTGCACTGGATAGAACCATGCGGGATCTTGCCGGGATGTATCCTCAGGTCAGAAGCGTTTCCGTTGTGCCGGTGGGTCTTACAAAGTTCAGAGAAGGTCTTTATCCTCTTAGATCTTTTACCTCGGAAAGCGCATCGAAACTCATATCTCAGGTGGAAGCCTTTGCGGATGTTTGCCTTAAGGAGCATGGCAGCCGCATTATCTTCTGTTCAGATGAACTGTATATAAAAGCGGGCAGGGAGCTTCCTCCTGATGAGTATTATGAGGAGCATATCCAGCTTGATAACGGCGTAGGAATGATCAGGCTGCTTGAAGCGGAGTTCATGTCTGCCCTTTCGCTTGCTGATGAGCCTGACGGCGTACCCTTTTCCATTGTTGCAGGGGAGGCAGTGGCGCCATATCTTAAGCGGCTTCTGGAAGCAGTGCAGGCACGATTCCCTGAACTTAACGGAAGGGAATATGTTGTAAGAAATGATTTCTTCGGACCTGAGATAAATGTCACCGGTCTGATAACAGGCGGTGACATGATAAACCAGCTTAGAGGAAAAGAGCTGGGGGAAAGGCTGATAATATCACAGAATATGCTCAGGCATCCTGAGATGGATTTCCTTGATGATGTTACGATAGCGCAGGCGGAAAAAGAACTCGGAGTAAGGATAGTGCCGGTAAGACAGGACGGATTCGAACTTCTGGACGCGATGTTCGGCGCTCTGGAAGAATTCCCCGACCCTACCGAAGGTGAAGATACGGAATATTACAGATATAACAGATAACTGCAGGAATTAATAAAATGTCAAAACCACTTGTAGCGATGGTCGGCCGGCCGAATGTTGGAAAGTCTATGCTTTTCAACAAGCTCGTCGGTCAGAGACTGTCTATAGTTGAAGATACGCCCGGAGTTACCCGGGACAGATTATATGCCGGCTGTGAATGGTGCGGCAGACAATTCGATATAGTTGATACTGGCGGCATAGAGCCCACTGCGGATTCGGAAATACTTGCGTTTATGCGCGAGCAGGCTCAGATCGCCATAAGCTCGGCTGATGTTATCATTTTCGTGGCGGACCTGAGGACCGGAGTTACGGCTTCTGACAAGGATGTTGCAAATATGCTGCTCCGTTCCCGCAAACCGGTCGTACTTGCTGTGAACAAGGCCGACTCCACAGGACCGACCGATCCGGGGGTATATGAGTTTTATTCTCTCGGTCTGGGCGATCCCATACCGGTTTCTGCAATTCACGGGCACGGGACAGGCGATCTTCTTGATGAATGCCTGAAGTATTTCCCGCCGGAAACGGAGACTGAACCAGAGGACGATTATATTCGGGTTGCTGTTATCGGCAAGCCAAATGTTGGTAAGTCATCGCTGGTAAATCACATGCTTGGTGAAAAGAGAGTGATAGTCAGTGATGTTGCCGGCACCACCCGTGATGCTGTCGACAGTCCGCTTGAAAATAAGCACGGGAAATATATTTTCATCGATACTGCCGGGATCAGGAGAAAATCCAAGGTAGAGGAGAGAGTCGAAAAGTTCTCAGTAATGCGCGCTCAGATGGCCATTGAAAGGGCGGACGTCTGCCTTATAATGATCGATGCACGCGACGGGGTCACCGAGCAGGACACAAAAATAGCCGGGCTTGCACATGAAGCGGGCAAGGCCAGCATTATAGTTGCCAATAAATGGGACCTGGTGGAAAAAGAAACCGGCACGCTGGAAAAAATGCGCAAGGAAATAATGAGGGATCTGAGCTTTATGAGCTATGCACCGGTCCTCTTCATTTCAGCGCTGACGGGTCAGAGAACGGATAAGCTGTTCGAACTCATCAACTATGTCTCAGACCAGAACTCCATGCGCATAACAACCGGCATGCTCAACGATGTTCTTGCCGATGCTCAGGCAAGAGTACAGCCGCCTACTGACAAAGGCCGCCGGCTGAAAATTTATTATATTACACAAACGGGTGTTAAACCGCCGACTTTTGTGGTATTCTGTAATTCAAGAGAACTGTTCCATTTTTCTTACCAGCGTTATCTTGAAAATCAGATAAGAGGAGTGTTCGGTCTTGAGGGCACCCCGGTAAGGATGGTAATCAGGCAGAAGGGAGAGTCGGAATAATGTATTATCTTCTGCTGATCATTTCAGCGATAATTGCTTATGCATTCGGAAGTCTCAGCACTCTTACGATAGCGTCTCTCTATGTCTACAAGAAAAATCTGCGCAAGCTCGGCAAAGGAAACACATGGTTTTCCAATTTCAGAAGGATATATGGGCTGGGAGGTCTCCTTACTCTGCTGCTGGTGGAACTTGTGAAGGACATCGTTCCCATCATTATAGGCGGTCTCCTTCTTTCCATCAAAGGACATGGTGATATCGGCAGGATCTTTGCAGGTTTCTGCGTAATTGTCGGAAGACAGTGGCCGATGTTTTATGATTTCAAGGGCGGCTATGCAACTGTTGCAATAATCGTAACGGCGTTCTTCGCTCAGTTGTCCATCGGAGCGGCGGCTCTTCTTGCTGCAGTTCTTCTTATATGGATCACAAAGTATATCTCGCTCGGTTCGATAGGTGCCGCTGCAATGATGCTGGTAACGGCTATTCTCGTAGCGGATCAGCGGCTTGTGATCTATCTGTCTCTTGCGGTTCTTCTTGTGGTTTTGATGAGAGGCCTTCCGAGCATAGTCAGGATTGCGGGCGGAAAAGAGATGAGGCTGAGCTTTGAAAAGGATCTCAGCTATAAATTCGATAAATAAGGATATTGAATATGAGTGACATTCGCGATATCAGCCTTGCACCTTCCGGAGAAATGAAGATCAGATGGGTCGAGCGCAATATGCCTGTTCTGAGCAGCATAGGAAGGGAGTTCGTAAAGACAAAACCCTTTGCCGGACTAAAGATTGCGCTTTCGGTGCATCTTGAAGCAAAAACAGCTTATCTTTGCCGTGTTATGGAGATGGGCGGCGCTGAGATGTATGTCACCGGGTCGAATCCGCTTTCCACCCACGATGACGTAGCCGCAGCACTTGCTTCAAAGGGCATGCAGGTCTTTGCCAAACATGGCTGCAGCATGAACGAATACATGGATGAGCTTCGGAATGTCCTCAGACCAGGACCGAACATAATCATCGATGACGGAGGAGACCTTGTTAACCTTCTCCATACTGAGATGCGTGATCTTATTCCTGGGGTTATAGGCGGATGTGAGGAGACCACCACAGGTATCCACAGGCTGAAGATAATGGCCAGAGAGGGCACGCTTCGATTCCCGATGGTAATGGTCAATGAGGCCGACTGCAAGCACATGTTCGATAACCGTTACGGTACCGGTCAGTCCGTTTGGGACGGTATCAACAGAACTACGAATCTTATAGTAGCTGGCAAATATGTTGTGGTTTCGGGTTACGGCTGGTGCGGAAAGGGTGTTTCTCTCCGTGCAAAGGGACTTGGTGCCAAAGTCATTATAACCGAGACCGATCCTGTCCGTGCGCTTGAAGCCGTTATGGACGGATATGAGGTAATGCCGATGGCCAAGGCTGCCAAAGTGGGTGATATGTTCGTTACTGTCACCGGTTGCAGCGATGTGATCACACCGGAGCATTTTGAGAGCATGAAAGACGGAGCGATCCTTACAAATGCCGGGCATTTCGATGTTGAAGTAGACATGGCCGGTCTTAACAGGCTCGCAGTTGAAAAATATGAAGCGAGACACAATATTGAAGGCTATGTGCTCCCGAACGGGAAAACACTCTTCGTTATTGCCGAGGGCAGGCTGGTGAATCTTGCTGCAGGCGACGGACATCCTGCTGAGATCATGGATATGAGTTTTGCCATTCAGGCGATGAGCGCTGAATACCTCGTTAAACACAGAGATTCTCTTGAGCCGGGAGTTATTCCCGTGCCGAGAGAGACCGATGAGGCTGTTGCCTATAAAAAACTAGCCTCTATGGGAGTGGAGATCGACCAACTGTCTGATAAGCAGAAGGACTACCTCGGACTTTGATTCAAAGGATATACTGAAAAAACAGCCCCGCAGTCATTAATTCGACTGCGGGGCTGTTTTATGCTTATCACAGGACCGCTCTGTATTCGGTAACATCGAGAACGGTCTCCCCGTCTATCTGTGCGGCACAGGGACGAGAGAACCTTACGCTTATATCATTTCCCGTGAATACGCTTACCATATCGGTCTTTTTCACATGTTCGCCTTTGAATATGGACGGGAAAGCCATAAGAGCCTTCAGCTTGGAGCGGCAGTGGTAAACAACTGCTGTCAGCTTGCCGGAGGATCTGTCCTGATCAGGAGCCATATCCATTCCTCCGCCATAGTAACGGCCTTTCATGGTAGGCGCTATCCAGACATTATCGAATTCATGTGTTTTCCCGTCGACTGTGACTGTTGCATGGCATGGCTTGAAGTGGAAAAGAAGTCCTTTTATAGCGATCCCGGAGTAATTGATCTCTTCCTGCGGCGATCTCTCCTTGATCTGGTCTGCTACTTCGCAGCAGTATCCGTCGATGCCGAAGCCCATATTGTTGATGAACAGCTTTTCGAGCCCCTTCACGTAAACAGTGGGGAGGTTGGTGAGATATTCATTTATCAGCACCTCCTCACCGGGCTGTTTGCCTATGTCGGTGAGGAAATCGTTTCCGGTCCCGCTTCCTAGCAGATAGATGTTGTTCTTTATCTCGGTTCCTTTTACGGCATTTATGAAATAGTTCAGTGTTCCGTCTCCTCCGATCAGGACTACCTCATCCTCCGGAGAGAGCTTGCTGAGATACTCGGCGTAGTCCATACCGACTGCGTCGATCAGCTGGGTATCAGGGGCGATATCAGGTTTTATACCGTTGTTTGCAAGAGAATTATAAAGATAATACTTCATGGTCGGCCTCCTTTTTAAATCAATCCCAGAATGATCAGAAATTCGCCAATGGAATAGGTCAGCATAACGAGGAAATGAGTCTTAAGTCTTCCGTTTTTATTGAAGCGCACGAAAAACAGCGAGGAATCCGAAATGAAAAACAGAACAGCGCCTATGCAAGTGATCAATGTTGCGATGCACGGTCTGCTCAGAAATCTGTATATTGCGAAGCAGTTCATCGCTCCGTTCAAAAGAAGATAAACAAACATCGGATAAAACAGGGCTTTGGGAAGGTATGCTCTGAGCTTTGAGAAAATAATGAAAACGGTGCAGATGAACAGCAGCGCAAGCAGAATAACTGCGATCAGGTTCAGGGAACTGAATTGAACATCCTTGGAATACCCGATTATAAACAACAGATGGCTCACCATAAAGGCTATGCCTCCGGCAGTGAACCATTTAACTCCATGCGGCATAAGAAGGACGTCACCGAGCCAGCTGAAGAAAAGTGCAAGTACTATTGAGATTAAGACATTCTCTGCCGCAAAACAGTAAAACCCGAGCAGCGCGAGCAGAATGAAAGGCTTTGTAATGTTTCGCAGTCGGCGGTCCTGCTTCAGGGAAGCAAACAGATGGATGGCGGTGGATACAATGAAAACAGCCAGAAAAAAGTACTTCATTGGTTCATCTCCGTTCATGTCTTGTTGACGGGGAAAACTATGCTTCTTTCCCCTCTGTGTTGAATTCGCCGAGTCCTATTGCACGCTCTATCGGTAGAGAAAAGGCAATGCCCTGAGCCTCGTTTGCAAGTCCCGCAGTGTCATAGATGGAACGAAGGACATTGTCCTTGATATCCTGGGGCACCAGTATTATCACGATCTCCTTCTCGGGCTGAATCGTTATCTTGAATGTCTCTTCTGCCTCGAGGGGAGCGGTGCCGCGGCCTTTTATTATAGTGCCGCCGCCGGCTCCGGCCTTTCTTGCGGCGAACATAACTTCATCTGAAAAACCTGTATTTACAACGCAGAAGATCGCTTCGTATTTTGTATCCATATCATCTTCTCCTATATAACTCTTCGGTCGTTGCTCAGAAAGCCGTAGCTCAGTTTTCCTATTACGCTGGAGAGCGGGACGGCGAATGCAATGCCAGTTTTTCGGTTCACTGTATGGAAGCGCTCCTCAAGGGCTTCCATTATCGCGTCGAGGCGGTCCTCCCGTACTATACTGAAGATAATGCTTCTTTTGTTGTCCTTCAGCCCCAGGAGTTCAACCAGATCAGTTTGGGCAGTGCCAGTGCCGACGACGCAAACCTGAAGATTCGCTTCAAAGGTCTGCAGATAATCCGAGAAAAAGGTGCCCTTTCCTTTCTGCACTACTGTTACCAGCAGCATCAGGCGGTCGGGAGCTATGTTTTGAGGAGAACCGTGTTTATGTTCAAGTTCTTCCATATGTAATAAATCTCCTCACCTGAAATAGATGATCTGGGCGTCGTCTGCGGAAAGTATTCGGCGGACGGCAGCTTTTTCCCGCATATAATCTGAGAGGATCGAGCGGAAACCAAGCGTCTGTATAGTGATGAGCGGAGTCATTGCGACCAGGGCAACAACGCCGAAAGCATAGTCAAGAACGGCGTCAGACCCCCTCAGGGCAACACATGCGCCGATCGTCATGGGCAGTATGAAGCTGCTTGTAAGCGGTCCGCTTGCGACGCCGCCGGAGTCGAAAGCGATGGCTGTATAAAGCTTAGGCACAAAGAATGAAAGACCCAGAGAGATAAGATAACCGGGAATGAGATAATAAAGGAGCGAAAAACCGAAAAGCAAACGGATGAAAGAAAGCGCTATAGAAACCCCAACACCTATAGAGAGTGCTATAGTCATATGCCGGCGTGTTACTGCTCCGTCGGTAACTTCCTCCACCTGCTGATTGAGAACGTGGACAGCGGGCTCTGCAAGAACGACCACCATGCCCATCACGAAAGCCAGAACCGGTAAAATCTCCGGCAGCCTTGAACCGACAGAGTTGCCGATTTTATAACCTATAGGCATATATCCCACAGCCACCGCCAGAAGGAATATAACAAGACCGGTGAATGTGAATATAAGGCCGAAAAGTATTTGTATCAGCTTCTGCGAGGGAAGATGAAGGACAAAAAACTGCAGCCCGGCAAAGAACAGTGAAACAAGCAGCAGAGATTTTGCCACATCCCATGCTGTTTCACCGAGCAGTGTCCAGAAGGAAGGGCCAAGGCCGGCGCTTATTGCATAATCGGGAAGGGGATAGTTTATCTCTCCGCTCCCTGCTCCTGCACTTAGCAGAAGTACAGCCAGAACCGGACCTGCAGAGCAAAGGGCGATCAGTCCGAAGCTGTTCTGACCTGCATTGCGGCCGCCTATAGTCTGAGCGATACCAAGGCCAAGTGCCATTATGAATGGTACAGTGATAGGGCCGGTTGTCACGCCGCCGGAGTCAAAGGCAAGCGGCAGAAATGATTTTTTGCCGGAAGAAATAAGTAGTGCTGCAAATGCGAACAGCACCATGTATGAAAACAGCAGCAATGCTGTGAGATCGGTTTTTGTTATGATACGTATTACCGCAATAACGAGGAATAATCCGACGCCGAGTCCGACCGTAACTATAAGCAATGTGGGATCGATCACTGCACTTATCTGATTTGCCAGAACGGACAGGTCGGGTTCTGCCACAGTTATGAGTACACCCATAAGGAAGCATATCAGGGCTAGTATGCCGAAGCGCCCTGATCTGGTCACACCTTCACCTATGTGCCTGCCTATTGGGGACATCGCAATATCTGCGCCAAGATTGAACAGTCCGATCCCAAGCACAAGGAAGACGGAACATACTATGAAAACCGTCCGCTCCAGCCATGTTAGCGGCGCCAGCGACGTAAATGATATGATGAGGATCAGCGCCATAACCGGCATGACGGATATCAGCGCTTCCCATAATTTGGCCAGCAGAGCTTTTTTCACATGGATCCTCCGGTCAGACAGTCTTAAAGATCGCGAAATAAAATTCCTATTATATTCTACAACCATTTGAACAGACTTTCAATCTTGAAGGAAAAGAAATAACAGCCTGAATCACTGAAGAAAATGGTTGACAGAAGAACATTAATTGGTATAATAGGCCCGTAAATAAAAGACAACTTAACACCTTATCAAGAGTGGTGGAGGGAACGGCCCTGTGAAACCCGGCAACCTGCTTTAAGCAAGGTGCCAAATCCGGCGGTGAACGAAAGATGAGGATATAATAACCTGACATCATGCCCCGCCGGCAAGGCGGGGCATTCCTTTTTGGTGAGTCACATTGGAGGAAACAATGAGCAATTATCTTTTTACAAGCGAATCAGTCACGGAAGGGCATCCAGATAAGATCTGCGACCAGATTTCCGACGCAGTTCTGGATGCGATCCTTGCAGAGGATCCTGAAGGAAGAGTTGCGTGCGAAACGACCGTCTCAACAGGCCTTGTGCATATAATGGGAGAGATCAGCACCAGCTGCTATGTGGATATCCCTAAGATAGCCCGGGAAGTCATACGCGAGATCGGATATGACAGAGCCAAGTACGGCTTCGACTGCGATACCTGCGGGATCATAACCAATATAGATGAACAGTCCGGAGATATTGCGATGGGCGTTGACAAGGCACTGGAGAGTAAAAACGGGGAAGACGCTGAGCTCCAGAACGGCGCCGGAGACCAGGGAATGATGTTCGGATATGCCTGTGACGAGACGCCGGAACTGATGCCGCTACCCATATCGCTATCCCATGCACTTGCAAGAAAGCTTGCAGAGGTAAGAAAGAGCGGACTTCTCCCTTATCTGAGACCTGACGGGAAAACACAGGTCACTGTTGAATATGATGAAGAGCGCCGTCCGGTCCGCATCGATACGATAGTCATTTCCACCCAGCATGCGCCCGAGGCGGAACTGGACCAGATACGCCGTGATATGATAGAGCATGTCATAAAGACTACCGTTCCGGCCGAATTGATCGATGAAAAGACAAAGTATTACGTCAATCCCACCGGACGATTCGTTATAGGCGGGCCTCAGGGGGATTCAGGCCTTACAGGAAGAAAGATAATCGTGGATACATATGGCGGCAGCGCACCGCACGGAGGCGGAGCATTTTCAGGTAAGGATCCCACTAAGGTGGACAGATCTGCGGCATATGCGGCAAGATATGTAGCCAAGAATATTGTTGCGGCAGGTCTGGCGAAACGCTGCCAGATCCAGCTTGCATATGCGATAGGTGTGGCAAGGCCGGTTTCAGTTTCCATCGATACTTTCGGTACCGGTACTGTTGAGGACGACAGACTTGAGGAAGCAGTAGAAAAGGTGTTTGATCTCAGACCCACAGCCATTATACGTGATTTGGACCTTCGCAAACCTATCTATAAAAAACTCGCTGCCTACGGCCATATGGGCCGCGAAGATCTCAAAGTGCGCTGGGAGGATACTGACCGGACTAATGGCCTGAAGGCAGTTCTCGGGATCGGTGTGAACTGATTTTGTATTTTAGACCGGATGGTATAAAATAAAGATTTTATTATTGAAGGAGAGAAACAATGAAGAAGTTTTCTGTTAAAACTATCGTCGCGATAGGTATCGGTGCGGCACTGTTCTTTGTGCTGGGCAGATTTGTAGCCATTCCGAGCCCCATTCCCAATACGAATATCTCTTCGCAGTACGGACTTCTGGCATTTATGGCTGCAGTCTTCGGACCGCTCGCCGGATTTCTTATAGGCCTTATCGGGCATGCACTTATCGATTTCAGTTGGGGTGGAAGCTTCGGCGGCATATGGTGGAGCTGGGTAATAGCATCTGCTGTCTGCGGTTTGATCATGGGGCTTGCATCCAAAAAACTTGATCTCAGCGGTGGAAGATTCAACGGTAAAGACATTGTCCGTTTTAACGTTACGCAGATAATCGCAAATATAATCTGCTGGGGCGGTATTGCTCCTGCGCTCGACGTGCTTATTTATCATGAACCCACTGAAAAGCTTGTTGCACAAGGCTTGATGGCTGGTATCGGCAATATAGTCACCACTGCAATTATCGGAACTCTTCTCTGCCTTGCCTATGCCAAATCAAGGCCTCAGAAGGGCAGTTTGGAAGAAGAGAAAGACGCCTGATAAGGCTGGCTGATGGAAGAAGTTGTATTAAGTTTTAAGGATTTCGGTTTCAAGTATAACGCACAGGTCGAACCCACTCTATATAACATAGATCTTGAGGTCCGCAGAGGGGAAAAGATACTTATTGCCGGCCCTTCGGGCTGCGGGAAGTCCACTCTGGTCCATTGTATAAACGGGCTCATACCCTTTTCATATAAAGGTGAAAAAACGGGGAGTCTTACTGTAAAAGGCAAAGAGACCTCGGATATGAGCATGTTCGAGTTATCGAAGAGCATAGGAACTGTACTGCAGGACTCTGACGGGCAGTTTGTTGGTCTTACCGTAGCGGAGGATATTGCCTTTGCGCTGGAAAACGACTGCATTGGCGAACCTGAGCTTCATGAAAGAGTCGCAGAAGTTGCAGATCTTGTATCTATCGGTGATCATCTTGGAAAATCTCCGGCTCAGCTTTCAGGGGGACAGAAACAGCGGGTGTCTCTCGCGGGAGTTATGGTCGACAATGTGGACATTTTTCTTTTCGACGAGCCTCTGGCCAACCTTGACCCTGCCACCGGGAAACAGGCGGTGGAGCTTATAGACGAGATTCAGCGCGAAACCGGTTCCGCAGTGATAATTGTTGAACACCGGCTTGAAGATGTGCTCTGGCGCCATGTTGACAGAGTTGTTCTGATGAACGATGGCCGTATCGTATCGAATAGCACGCCCGACGAACTGCTGTCGGGGGATCTTCTGCGGAGATATGGTATCAGGGAGCCGCTGTATATTACTGCGCTCAAATATGCGGGAATACAGATCAGGCCTGAGATGCAGCCATGGAGCATAAGATCGATAGAGCTTTCTGATTCCGACAGGGCAAAGGTGTGCCAATGGTTTGCGAGGCACAGTGAGTCTGAGGAAAAGACTCCTTCAGAGGCATTGCTTTCGGCAAGAAATATCTGCTTTGGGTATGATGCGGATCACAGGATAATCAATGATATTTCCGCGGATATCCGCAGAGAGGAGCTTACTGCCATAGTCGGGACCAACGGTGCCGGAAAATCCACTTTTGCAAAACTCATATGCGGGTTTGAGACTCAGAACAGCGGGGACTTTTTCTTCAGAGAGACAGATCTGAAGAATCTTTCCATAAAAGAGCGCGCTGATCATATAGGATATGTGATGCAGAACCCGAATCAGATGATCTCCAAGGTGATGATATTCGACGAGGTCGCTCTGGGGCTTCGCAAACGGGGAGTACCTGAAGAGGAGATAAAGAAAAGAGTAGAAAGAGTGCTGGAGATCTGCGGACTCAAACCATTCAGAAAATGGCCTGTTTCCGCTCTGAGTTTCGGGCAGAAGAAAAGAGTGACCATTGCCTCTATACTGGTCCTTGAACCGGAGATCATAATCCTTGATGAACCTACTGCCGGGCAGGATTACCGGCATTATACGGAGATCATGGAATTCCTGCTGGAACTTAAGCAGAGAGGCATAACCATTGTGCTCATAACGCATGATATGCATCTGATGCTGGAGTATGCAGAGAGGACGATAGTTTTCACTAACGGTCAGATCATTGCGGATGATACGGGATACGCCGTGCTCACAGACAGGGAGATCATAGAAAAGGCATCCCTCAAAGAGACCAGTCTTTATTCTCTTGCAGAAAAATGCGGTATAGGAGACGCCAGAGCTTTCGTCAGAAGCTTCATCGAATATGAGAGGAAGGTGTTCAGAGAATGAAGAACATCTTCAATTATATCGAAAGGGAGTCACCGATCCATGAACTGACGGGCGCCACCAAGCTTATATGTCTCGTGCTGTTCAGCGTAGGCGGCATGATCACCTTCGACACTCGCTATGTTGCATGTCTTGCAATCATTGCTCTGCTGCTGTTCAGAATATCAAAGATAAGGCTGAACGAGGTATCGATCCTGCTGAAGTTCACGCTGTTTTTCATGGTATTCAACAATCTGGTGCTTTTTGTTTTCTCGCCTCAGTACGGAGTTGAAATCTACGGCACAAAACACGTGCTTTTCGGAAGCGGCAGATTCACTGTCACGGCGGAGCAGCTTTTCTATCACCTCAATCAGATGCTAAAGTGCCTTGCCATGGTGCCTATAGTGCTACTGTTCGTATGCACTACCAACCCGTCAGAATTCGCCTCTTCACTCAACAAGGTGGGAGTACCGTATTCTGTTTCCTATTCCGTTGCTTTGGCATTGAGATATATCCCGGATATCCAGCTTGAATATCATGATATATCCAGAGCTCAGCAGGCCAGAGGGATCGAGATGAGCAAAAAGGAAAATCTCATCAAACGTCTGAAAGCAGCGGCAGAAATACTTATCCCGCTCATTCTCTCAAGCATGGACAGGATAGAGACTGTTTCAAATGCCATGGAGCTGAGAGGATTCGGTAAGAATAAAAAACGTACATGGTACACGGCAAACAGATTCCGTGCGGCCGATATAGCCGCCATAGTCTTCTGTATTCTTCTGGTGGCAGGTGCGGTAGCGCATAACACTTTGAACGGCGGAAGATTCTGGAATCCGTTCACAGCGGGGTGATATGATGCATGTTCCGTCTGCAGAGAGCCGGCTTGTCCCGGTGCTCGGCTTTGAAGAAGCACTTTCCGCCTCGGGCAAAAGCGGCGGATATGACAGCGAAAAATGGCTGTATGTTCCGGATTTTTACACGGAATACCGTTATATCCTTGGAGTTCGCGGTCCGGATCCGCTGATATGCATAGGAATAAATCCTTCAACAGCCAAACCGGATGACCTTGACAACACCTTGAAGTCTGTTGAGCGTATCGCTGCCGGGAACGGGTATAAAGGCTGGATGATGTTCAATGTCTATGCACAGAGAGCTACAAATCCAGATGATATGGACAGGGAGATGAATATGTTCCTTCACCGGGAGAATATGAAGGCGTTTGAGTATATCCTGTCAGGAGTTGCACCGGGAGTTTCACCTGCAGTATGGGCAGCCTGGGGAACTATCATAGAAAAGCGGCCTTATCTTAGGGATTGCGTAAAAGATATGACTGACATAGGCAGAGAATACGGAGCAAAATGGCTCTGTGCCGGAAAATGCTCAAAAAAGGGCCATCCTCACCATCCTCTGTATCTGCGCTCAGATGAGAGGACAACTGACTTTGACATCGAGAGCTATCTTGATAGGCTTTAAAACCAAAAAACAGCCCTGCGGTTTAACCGCAGGGCTGTTTTATATTTACTTAAAAGTTTGTCCTGTGAGATACCATACCACCAAACTGCATAGTTTCCATTATCTCATAGCGGTCCATCTGCAGACTCTTTTTCATTTCAAGAGCCTCTTCGATCGGTATCTCCATTATCTCACCACCCTGGATAGCTATGATGGAGTTGCTTCGCCCTTCTGCCAAAGCATTCACGGCGCTGTATCCCATGCGCGTAGCAGTTTCCCTGTCGCGTGCAGACGGGGTGCCGCCTCGCTGGATATGACCGAGTACGGTAACACGAGGTTCAATGCCGACAGCCTCATGGACCTTCTTGCCTATATCGACTGCACTGCCGACTCCCTCAGCAACCACTATCATGAAATGGGTATTGCCGGCAAGCCTTGAATCCTGGATGCGTTCTACAACATCACGCTGAAAATTCAGCTTGCGCTCCGGAATAAGGACTGCCGTTGCACCTACGGATATACCTACATACAGTGCTAGGAAACCCGCATTTCTTCCCATCACTTCAACTATGGAGCAGCGCTCATGTGACTGCATCGTGTCGCGCAGACGGTCTATGCATTCGATGGCCGTGTTGCACGCCGTGTCGAAGCCTATAGTATAGTGGGTACAGCCTATATCGTTATCTATAGTAGCAGGAACGCCTACCACCGGTACTCCAAGCCGGGACAGTGCTAGAGCGCCGCGGAATGTCCCGTCGCCGCCAATGGCGACTATTCCGTCTATACCAAGCATCTTGCAGGTGGCAACTGCCTTTTTCTGCCCTTCTTCCGTCATGAATTCACTGCTGCGAGCGGTATAAAGTATTGTGCCGCCGCGTGATAGGATATGGCCGACACTTTCACGGTTAAGGAGCGTGAAGTCACCGTTGATAAGACCTTGCCAGCCGCGGCGTATACCTACGCATTCTATCCCTTTGGCAAGGGCAGTGCGGGCGACGGCGCGTACAGCCGCGTTCATTCCGGGAGCATCGCCCCCGCTGGTAAGAACACCTATCCTTTTTATTGCTTTCATGCTTTTTCCTCCGGTGAGCGGTTTTTATCGAATATCTGTTACTTAAAAATAGCACATATGTCTTCGTACATCAAGCACTTAGACATATGTGCCTTTTTGCTGTTATCAGAATGCCCAGTTGCCGTTACGGAAAACAGGGACTATGCGTCCATCCCAAGTACAGGCGTCTATGGAGAGATCTTCTGATCCTATCATGAAATCCTCATGAACCATCGAATCATTTATGCCCATTGCGCGGCACTCGTCGAGAGTGTAGTCGGCATAGTTCTTTATAGAATCGGCAAATCCCATGCCGAGCGCAAGGTGGCAGGCGGCGTTCTCATCAAACAGAGTATTGTAGAACAGAATGCCGGTGTTGCGGATGGGAGAATCATATGGTACCAGTGCACATTCGCCGAGATATGCGCTGCCTTCGTCCATCGTTATGATTTTTGTGAGCAGCGACTCATTCTTCCCCGCGTGCCACTCCACTGCCCTGCCTTTTTCAAAACGGATGCAGAAGTTCTCTATAAGCTGCCCCTGATAGGAAAGCGGCATTGTGGAATAAACAATGCCCTCTGCTTCACCTTTCATGGGCGAGATGAAGCATTCCTCCGAAGGAATGTTGGGATTGATCACAATGTTCTGGAGAGTGGTGTCAGCTCCGCCCTTGAATTCTGCCTGTCTTATCATTCCGACTGTGAAGTCTGTGCCGTTGGAGGAGGTATAGTGCAGACTGGCAATTTCCAGCGAATTCAGATACTCGCAGCGGCGGCGCAGATCTTCATTGTGCTTTTTCCAGGCTTCCACCGGATCTTCATCCACTCGTGAGGTATATAGGATCGCCTCCCAGAGCTTCTCGACCGCTTGCTTTTTAGGCAGAGCGGGGAATATCTTTTTTGCCCATGCTGCGCCGGGAACAGCGGCTATGCACCACTGATACTTATTTTCGATCTGGTCACGGTATTTTTTAATGACAGGAAATACCTTCTGATTGGCTTTGAAAAGCTTTTCCTGGTTTATGCCCTTGAGCCCGTCCGGGTCATCACTTTCAAGATATATGCGGCAGGGGATTGTGTCCACATAATGCTGCCAGCGTGCCTCTTCATAGTTATCAAGCACTGAAAGAGTCTTTAGTGCGCGATAGCGGACATGGAGCTTCTCCAACGGTTGGTAATTCCAGTCAACGACAACCTTTTTTGCACCGAGCTTATAGCATTCCTCTGTCAGCATCTTTACGAACTCCGGCTGATCGAGACCTGCGCGGATAAACACTTCCTGTCCCTTCTGAACATTAACTCCGCATGCTGCAATAAGGTGAGCATATTTCTTTAATCTTGTTTTTTTCATTATAAATCTCCGGGATATTTCAAAAAATCAGGCTCAGGAGAGATACCTCCCGAGCCTGTACTGATTGATTCTTAAACGATCAGCCGATTACTCCGCCGAAAACAGAGAGCAGGAAGCCTGCAGCTATCGCAGAGCCGATAACACCGGCCACATTCGGACCCATTGCATGCATCAGCAGGTAATTTGACTTGTTGTATCTGCGGCCTACATCCTGAGATACTCGCGCAGCCATAGGAACAGCGGAAACACCTGCTGAACCGATGAGAGGATTGATCTTTTTTCCGGAAGCGTAGTACATGATAACTCCGCCGAACAGACCGCCGACAGTGGAGATGCTGAACGCAACAAGGCCTAGGATTATTATGTAGATAGTCTTGAGTTGCAGGAAAGTGTCGCCTATCATTGTGGCACCGACTGAGGTGGCAAGGAATATGGTGACTATGTTCATCAGCGCATTCTGTGCCGTATCTGAAAGACGGTCGGTCACACCGCATTCACGGAAAAGATTGCCGAGCATCAGGCATCCGATCAGAGGAGCGGTGGAGGGCAGGAGAAGGATAACGAAAGATGCGACAACGATGGGGAAGATTATTTTTTCGGTCTTTGAGACCTCACGGGTCTGTACCATTTTCACTTCGCGCATCTCTTTTGTTGTGCAGAGCTTCATGAGTGGCGGCTGAATCAGCGGGATCAGTGCCATGTAAGAATATGCGGCAATGGCAATTGGCCCGAGCAGTTCAGGCGCAAGTTTTGTAGTGAGGTAAATGGCAGTAGGACCATCTGCTCCACCGATGATACCGATGGAAGCTGCCTGAGGTCCGGTGAATCCGAGGAGTATCGCTCCGAAAAAGGCAACGAAAACACCAAGCTGTGCAGCGGCTCCCAGAAGAAGGCTCTTCGGGTTTGAAAGCAGAGGACCGAAATCCGTCATTGCACCAACGCCCATGAAAATGAGCGAGGGATATATTCCGGCTTTGACTCCTATGTAGAAAAAGTCTAGCAGTCCGCAGTGCTGCATAATGTGCCCGTAGCTGTGGTAGTAAGGGCTGCTTGCATCGAGAAACTCGGACCAGAGCTCAGGGTGATACAGAGCGTTGCTCCCGCCGAGCGAGATAAAGTAGCTCAGGTTTGCGAGAAGACAGCCGAAAGCGATGCCGCAGAGCAGCAGCGGTTCGAATTTCTTCACGATCCCGAGATACAGAAGCACGAATGCGATGACGATCATGATGAGGTTTTTCCATCCGCCGTCCATAAAGAAACCGGCAAAACCGGATTCAAGCGCAAGCTTCTGAAGAGTAGCTAATATATCCATCCGGCTGCCCCCTTATGCGATGACTACCAGAGGAGAACCAGTCTCAACGACCTGACCTTTAGTCACAGCGACCTGGGCAACTGTTCCGGCCTTGGTGGCAGTTACTTCATTTTCCATCTTCATAGCTTCGAGAATGAGGAGCACATCGCCTTCATTCACCTTCTGGCCGGCAGAAACATTTATCTTTAAGATGTTGCCGGGCATCGGGGATTTGACGACCTCACCGGCGGCAAGACCTGCTGCAGGAGCTGCAGGTGCTGCAGGTGCTACAACAGGTACGGCAGCAGCGACCGGAGCGGCAACTGCAGGTGCAGGTGCTGCGGGTGCAAGAGCCTCATACTCGTCAACGAGCATAGCCTCGCCCGCGTCTACCTCTACCTCATAAACTCTGTTATTGAGAGTGACTTTATATTTCATTATTACTTAACCTCCTTGATAGACTTGAAACGAAGCTCGTTTATGGGCTTGCCCAGTGAATCTGCTACTATGGCCATTATCATGGCAGCATCCTTCGGGTCGGTGTCATATAGCTTGAGGTCACCGGCGGAACCGGGCGCAGGAGCAGCTTTGACAGGCACTTCGGCAACCGGAGCAGTTTCAGCAACCGGTACGGCAGCGGCTTTACCGGCCTTTGCGATCATTACTTTCGTCAGAATGATAACGACAATCATAAGGAGCACAAGTCCGAGGAAAACCACCAGGTATCCCAGTACGCCGATAAGAGCGGCGTCTCCGATCGCAAGGTTTACAAGATCGTTCATATCTTAAGCCTCCGTGATCGTGTAGCGCACGACCTTTTCTTCAGCTTCGCGGCGTTTTTCAAAGAAGTTTTCCGCTACCTGGGGGAATGCTATATAGCTGAGCACATCTTCTTCACATCTTGCTGTGTCACCCAGCTTTTCCTGGGCCTTTTCAAATGTATCTGTCGGGAGGGTATCGGCATAACGGACCTCAAGAGGTTTCTCATCACCGAGGATCTTGGCGCGGATCTCGGGATTGATGGGAGCCGGAGTCTCGCCGTATTCACCGCGGCAGTATGCTCTAAGTTCAGCACCGACATTCTTGTATCTCTCGCCGGCGAGAACATTCTGAACTGCCTGCGTGCCGATCAGCTGGCTTGTGGGAGTGACCAGCGGAGGATAACCCATGTCTTCACGGACTTTCGGGGTTTCCAGAAGGGCTTCCTCAAATTTATCCGAGGCATTAAGGCTCTTCAGTTGGCTGAGCAGGTTGGAGAGCATGCCGCCGGGTATCTGGTAGGTAAGACAGCGGGTATCGGTGGTGAGCGATACAGGGTTGAGAGTTCCGTCCGCGATATAGCCGGCACGGATCGGCTTGAAGTAGTCAGCCATTTTGTTTATGCAGGTCTCATCAAGACCGGTGTCATAGCCCATCTCACGGAGCGTGTAGAACAGAGTCTCTGTGGCGGGCTGAGAAGTGCCGCCGGAGAAAGGAGATATTGCCGTGTCGATAACATCGGCGCCGGCTTCGATGCCCTTTAGATAAGTCATGAAAGCAAGGCCTGTTGTGCAGTGGGTATGCATCACAACGGGGAGATCAACTGCATCCTTTATTGCTGCGACGAGATCATAGGCATTCTGGGGAGTGAGGATACCGGCCATGTCCTTAATGCAGATGGAGCCGACACCCATTCTGGCAAGCTCTTTAACCATGCCGACATACTTTTCAAGGGTATGCACAGGGCTGATGGTATAGGAGATGGCGGCAGATGCCATCGCACCGCTGTTTACTGCCTCTTCTACGGCGACCTTTAGGTTGTTGATGTCATTGAGTGCATCAAAGATACGGATGATGTCTATGCCATTTTTGACAGAGCAACGGACGAAGCGGCGGACTATGTCATCCGGGTAGTGCTTATAGCCGAGGATGTTCTGCCCGCGAAGGAGCATCTGGAGCTTGGTGTCGGGCATATGCTCACGGATCTTTCTGAGCCTTTCCCAGGGATCTTCGTTCAGGAAGCGCAGGCAGACGTCAAAAGTGGCGCCGCCCCAGACCTCTGCGGAATAGTAACCGGCCTTGTTCATGGTGTCGAGGATCGGCTCCATTTTGCTGTAGGGAAGGCGGGTCGCTATTAGAGACTGGCTTGCATCACGAAGAACTGTCTCAGTAAACTGTACCTTCTTCATATAATAATCGTTCCTCCGATAATTGAATTTTTAACAATCTTCATTATAGCATAAATTAAATACAAATCTATAGTGAAAAGACAAAAAGTTTCCCGCAAAAACCATGCTTTGCGGGAAACTCTTTATTGATTATCACAATTGTTAACTAATATCTCCGGACCTTTTAAGCCACTCTTCTTGCCTCATAGGCGTCGGTGTTCAGATCAGAGATGATAACACCGGTGGTTTCGGTCGATGAATGTATGAACTGGCCGTTGCCGATATATATGCCTGAATGCCCGATATAATTGTCACCCGAATAGAAGCAGAGGATATCACCGGGCTGAATGTTTGCGTGATCCACGTGGACTCCTTCATTTGCCTGGTTGCAGGCGACGCGCTGTATAGTATATCCGAACTGCTTATACACGTACCAGACGAATCCGGAGCAGTCAAACCCAGTCTCGGGAGAACTTCCTGCCCATAAATATGGGTAACCCAGATACTGAAGGGCAAATGCGGCGATCTGCTTTCCGGTGTCGGAACCCTCACTGCTGACAGCGGGTTTGTTCTCTGTCACATAGTCGCTGTAGACGAAGCCTTCTTTCCCGTTGATAACGCACTTTGTCCATGCGCCGGAGTGGCCGGTGACCTTAAGAGCAGTGCCTGAGTTGTACTCGGCGATGATCTGTGTATTTGTGGAGGCGCCTGCACGGAAGCGGACGCTGTTACCTCTTATATAACCAGTTATCTCTGGGGCGGCAACAGGTGTCGCTGCGGTGGTACCCTCTGCTGGCTGCGCCTGCTGCTCAACAGCAACTGCTGCAGGAGCCTGCTGGACTGCATCAAGCTTGACATACTGGGAAAAAACGAAGCCTTCAGTACCGTTTATCACTACCTGATACCAACTGCCGCTGCTGCCCTTCATGGTCAGAGGAGTTCCGGAATTATAGCTGGTGATGATGGTATAGTTGGTTCCGGGTCCTGTGCGGAAACGCACATAATTGCCGCTTATCGTACCTGTTCGCTCAGACTGCGCAGCTACCTGATATGCAGGTTGCTGAACGGGCTGCTCCTGAACAGGCTGCTGGACTGCAGCAGCCTGTTCCTGTATCGGTTGGGCAACGGCAGCGGGTTCTTCAACAGATACATATGAACTGTATACGTAGCCGTCTTTGCCGTTAATATTTACCTGGGTCCAGCCGTTTGAACTTCCGGTTATGGTAAGTTTTGTACCAGTCTTGTACTCTCCGAGAACTGAATAATCTGTTCCTGGACCGCTCCGGAAGCGGACATACATTGCATTGATGTATCCGTTCTGCGCGGCGCTTTCCGTCACCTGCTCAACAATCGGAGCGGGATTGATCTTCAGGTAACCGGAGGCCATAAAACCGGTCTTGCCATTATATGTTACATTGTACCAGTAGTAGTTCGAACAGTCGTTTACCGTGACAGTCGCGCCTTTTTCCAGGCAGTCGATGACCTCGTAGTTCGTTCCGGGACCGGAGCGCATATTAACCTCGTTGCCGGTGACAGTTGCTTCATCGGCATATGCTGTAACTGTGAGTGCAAGACAGATAAGTGAGGCCAGAATGAGAAACCGTATTAATTGTTTTCGCATAAGCCTTTCCTTAATCGTTACCTTCCGGCAAGTGACCTTTCAAGCCATATTGCGGCAACGTCTATTGCGGCGTACAGGCTGTCCTTTTCTGTTTTTTTAACGATTCTGTCCCTTGATTTAACAGACGGATCGGTCAGCTGGAGCTGTACCGAGACCTTTGTGGCAACATCAAGGTCGCCGACCTTTTTGGTATCAAGGATCTGCATCATTATCACATAGGGATCTGCAAAGCTGCCGTAATAGATGATATTGTCCTTTCTCTGGAGGGGATGTCCTTTGTAGATAAGATCTTTTGCCATAAATTTACCTCCATATGTAACCGAAATGTTACCATAGTTTTTTTATATTGTCAACAGTTAATTTGCTTCCGGATATCAGCCGAATCCGAACAGTCCTCCGCCTGCTGCCATAGCCTTTGCAGCCTCCTGCATTGCATATGCTTCTCGGAGATCGCCAAAGGCATAAGTATCGCCGCCTATAAGAGGATAGACGAAGGTTTTATATGCCATCCCGTCATGTACCCTGGTCATGATATTGCCGAATATCCTGCAGCAGGGATTACCGGAAACATTTATATACTCCGGAGTATCATAGCCGGTCCAAACTGCAGCCACATAATAAGGGGTGCAGCCGACGAACCAGCGATCCATGTGATCGCCTGAGGTACCTGTCTTGCCTGCTACCGGCATATTGGGAAGCTGAGCCGCACCTCCAGTGCCGTAATCCACAACGCCTTTCATCATGTATGTCATGACGTGAGCGGTGTTGTCGGAGAAGGCCTGGATGGTGTCAGAGGTGTTATCGATAACTGTGTTCCCGAACTTGTCTGTTATCAGGGAATAGGTGCGGGAATATGTGAATACGCCGTCGTTGACAAAGGCGGAATATGCCTGAGCCATCTCTCTGACGGTAACGCCGTTGGTCTGCTGTCCTACCGCCATGGGAGCGTATGAATTATCGGATCCCTCTACCAGTGAGGTAAAGCCCAGACGGTCAACGAGAAAGTCATAGCAGTACTGGGGAGTAAGCTTGTCAACGATCTGAGCCGCCACGGTATTGATAGAATTGATAAGCGCGGTCTGTATGGTGACTATGCCCATGTAGCCGTTGCTGTCATAGTTGTGAGGATACCAGTCGGTACCGGCGAGTCTTATATCCGGAGAGTCATTTACAAGAGTATTGGGGGTTATAAGGCCAATTTCCACAGCGGGACCGTATGAAGCCAGAGGTTTGATTGCAGAGCCGGAAGGTCTCGTGGAGTCTGAAGCTCTGTTCAGGGGGAAGTTCTGCGTCTTCGTTCCCACACCTCCGCACAGTGCTTTTATATCGCCGTTATAGGGATCTACTATCACTATGGCGCTTTGCAGCTGCTGGTTTGAGCCTCTTGTCTCGAAATTGGAGAGATCTGCGTAGTACTCATCGACATAGCGCTGGATCTGAGGGTCAAGACAGCTGTATATCTGGTAACCTCCGCCGTAGATAAGCTGCTTTGCGGTCTCTTTGCCTATGTTCCTCTCTCTCATCAAGTCAACGATCGCGTCGTTGATGACAGTTTCAGTATAATAGCTGTATATCTTCTGGGAATAGACGGTATTGGCGCTGTGGGCGAATACCAGCTCCTCTGCGCATGCGGAAACGTAAGTTTCGTGGTCGATGTAGCCCTGTTCGTACATTTCCCGCAGTATAGTCTCCTGCCGTTCCTTGTTGTTTTCCTCGTTGTAGAACGGATCGAACCTGGTTGGCTGATTGGTGATGCCTGCTATTGCAGCGCATTCAGCAAGGGAAAGGTCCTTTACGTCCTT
>JAIKVS010000162.1 GCA_024685535.1 Oscillospiraceae bacterium
TTGAGTTTATCTTCAAGCTCTGTGACTTTCTCAGAAAACTCTTTGGCTGCCGCATCGCTGTCGGAAATAAGAGCGTTCTTGTTTTCGATCTGGGACAGCTGGTCGCTAATCTGTTCTTCCTTATCCTTCAATGTCTCGCCCAGTTCCTCTAATTCGGCAGTCAATCTGGTCTTTTCGTCATTTAGTCCGTCTATTATCGAAAGCCTGCCCACATATTCCCATCCGAGGTATCCGAGCGACGCGACAAGAAGAGCAATTATCAAAGACATGATTATTACTGCCGGAATGTTTCTGTATCTTCTCTCAGCTTTTTTTGCCTCACGAGCTGCTGTCTTTTCCTCTCTGGCTTTCTGCTTAGCCATTTCCTTCTCTAACCTTGCCTGCTCTTTTTCCCGTGCTTTTCTTTCCCTTCTGCCCTCTTTTGCTAGAGGATCAGACTGCGGGACCGCAGGAGCCTGGTACGCAGGTTCATCCTGTTTCGTTGCAGAGGTTACAGATTCTTCCATTTCTACGGTCTCGGGTCCTACAGTTATAAGCTCATCTGTATTATTCGCGGCAAACTGCTCATTGATCTCTGTTTCCTCTTCGTTTACAAGTTCTTCGACTCTTTCATTGTTCCCGTTATCCATATCGTTCTCCTTACCTTTGAACAGCCGATAAACGACGGCTGATATTCTCCATGCTATAAGTATAATATCCAGAGTTGCTTTTATGCCACAGTTTTTTGCACTTTTAATAGTTTATTAATATACTCACAACACAAAAGCCCTGTGTTACACACAAGTGAAACACAGGGCTGTATATTTTTTGATATAAGTTTCCGCTCTTTTACTCCATCTCTTCCAGAACACGGTCAGCAAGGTCTCCGAAGGTCGGTATGCCGCCGAATTCCGCAATGGGTATCATGGCATCGAACTCATCCTCGATCTGGGCGAGATACCCTATGCGCATCAGTGATTTCGTTCCAAGTGCCTCATGGATGTTGGTGTCGGCATTGAAGCCGGTGGTATCGGCACGGAAGACCTGGCCTGCGATCTCTATGAGTTTTGAGACTAATTCTTCTTTAGACATTTTAATTATTCTCCTTCATCAAGTTCAAAGTGGAGGCCTTTGTATCCTCCGAGATCAACGATTTTCTTGTGAACGCCCACTTTCTCACCGTTGGCGATCCTCTCTCTGAGCACTTTGCGTTTTTTCGGTGTAATGCCGTAGATAACGACGTTGGTAGTAACACCCTCGTCAAATTCAACCTCACCGAACCCATAGCGTCCATACGGTTTGAGGCGTGCATCATCAGTTGTAGGCGCAGGGAGAATGATGGTCTTGAGCCAGCCGTGTCCGCTCAGCTCCACCCACTCGGTAGCATGATATCCGCATTTGTTGCAGGCATAGTGAGGCGGAAACTCTATTGCTCCGCACTCAAGGCAACGGCGCGCAAGGACTTTTCCCTCTTCCAGTGCATCATAATATGGCTTTACCAGTCTTTCCAGTTTCATTTCGCTTTCCTCCCTTACTCCGCAGTGCGCAGAATAATCGCGCGAACATTCTGTCCTCCGCCGAAACCACGAAGGAATGTTGTCTTCGGCGTCTTTTTCACCTGATGAGCTCCCGCTTCGCCGCGCATCTGGATGACCGCTTCGTATACATCCGCCATGCCGGAGGCGCCGAACGCATGGCCATAAGATGTACGGCCGCCGCTGGAGTTGATTGGCTTGTCACCATCGAAAGCGGTACGTCCTTCAAGAACGTATTTCCAGCCCTCGCCCCTCGGCAGATAACCGACTTCCTCAGCAGCAAGGAGCTGTGAACCAAGCATGAAGTCATTTATAAGCAGGAGATCTATTTCCTCAGGTTTTACCCCGGTCATCTCGTAAACCTGACGCGTTGCTTCTCTTGTCGCCTGCATCTCGAGCTGTGGAACTGCAAACTCTAGGCATGAAGCGCCGATGCCCAGGATCTCTATCGGTTTTGTCTTAAACAGATGAGCCATCTCGGTAGGAGCAACTATAACTGCCGCCGCTCCGTCAGCAGCAGGGGCATTGCCAGTTACGCGCAAATATTGGGAGACTTTCGGGTTGTACGGTGAGCGTAGGTACTCCATGGGATCGTCTATGCCGACTTCCTTTGCGAGATCTTCAAACGGAGTCCTCATAAGTGCCAGCGGGTTCAGAGCTGCGGCGCGGCGTCCATTATAGGACATCTGATTCAGCGTGTCGTCTATCTCTTTGTCCGTCAGACCATAGGTGCGGACATAAAGGTCAAGCCAGTTGTCCGATCCGACGTTCATTCCCCCGATTATGGATCTGGCATATGCCCGGTCGCCTATCTTGACAAGATCTGGATAAATATCGTCCGTGGTGATCCTACGCCGGAAACAGGCAGGTTTTGTTCCATCGGGAAGACCTGTTGCCATTTCGGCGCCGCCGGAGAGCACTATGTCGTATGTGCCACTGGCGACAGCCATAACAGCCTGCTCCAGTCCGACATATCCGGAGCAGCACGCTTCGGAATGGTGAACGGAGCCTCTGCCCCTCATGCCCATCCATTCTGCCACCTGCATATTTGGGGTGACGCAGTTATTGAAAAATGCCGGGTTTGCAGAGCAGTGATAGAAATACTGAACATCACGCGGCTCTATGCCGGCGTCCTCCATCGCAGAGATCGCAGCACAGCCGAAAACCTCGCCTTCGGTAAGTCCTTCCAGTTCCGGATCATCATTTATATCCATGAACGGAGTGGCTCCGACACCGAATATCGAGACACTTCTTGAGTATCTGCCGATCCTGCTATGTGTCATGCTGTTATATTCCATGTCATCCTCCTTTGGTTTTTGTTTACCTCTTAATATATCATACAAATAATCAATCTAAGAGTCAATCATTTTATGCATTTCATACAACTGCATCTTTTCTTGCCTGATCGGACAGCTTGTGTTAGTATAATAATTAAGCATCCTTACCGGAGGCATTTAATGATAGAAAATATTGAAAAATTCTATAAGCTTCTTTCAGAAGACAGTTCCGTGGCAAAAAAGCTTGAGGATGCCCAGAACGCCTATCCCGGCAGCTGGGAGATAAGAGAGCCTTTCATCAGAGAGACCATGCTCCCGCTCGCTGAAGAGCTCGGTCTGTGCTTCACCATAGAGGAACTCCGGAAATATGAGACACGCCTTAAGGTCATGAACAGCCGAGACATTGAAGATGACTCGGATACAGTACCTGATCCGGTGGTATATCAGCTTCTTGATCACGGCTGGGAGACCGCAGACCCGGTCTACGAGGAAGCAGAAGGATCATTCCGTAATAAATGAAGATCAGCGGGCATCATCCCGTCTTCATCAATTATAAATAACATAAACGGAGGAAAAAAATATGGCAAAAGCATATGCACAGGTTTATTCTCTCATCCGTCAGGACAGAACTCCGGAACTGCTCTACAATGCACTGGCCAAGTTCTCAAAAATGGGTTATGACGGCATAGAAGGCATAGGCCCAAACACCGCCGGTCTCTCGATGCCCGATTTTAAGAAATATCTGGCCGACCTCAACCTTGATATGTGCAGCGTAATGAATCTGAGCACCGACGAGGAACTGGAATACGGTGCCTTCATGGGCGCAAGATATGACGTTGCCGGCTTCAGGCCAAAGAGTCTCAGCCGCGACGATATACTCCGTGCCTGCGATGAGGTAAATGAATTCTCCAAAAAGGTAAAAGCCGCAGGCATGTTCAATCTGATCCACAATCATGCGCACGAATTCGGTCAGGTGGAAGGCGAGCCTGAGGGAGTCACCCCTTATGATCTCATTCTCCAGAACACCGATCCTGACCTTGTAGGCATGGAGATAGACGTGGGATGGGTAGCATTTGCAGGTGCCAATCCCGCAGAGATCATCAAAAAGTATCCCGGCCGCTTCCGGATAGTTCACGTCAAGGAATGCAACCGCGTGGCAAAGGATGCGGAGGAACGCGAGCACTTCCCGAAGAAGGTGCTGGATATGGGTCCCCCGAAGTTCATAAACGGCGCGCCGAAATTCTCGCCGGAGCAGGAACACCTTATGTATGAGGCAAGAAACTTCAACGTTGAGCTCGGCAACGGCATCATCAACTGGGCTGCACTTACAGCCGCCGCAAACAGCCAAGGCTTCCCGGTATATTACGTAAGCGAGCGCGAGTACTACCATTGCTACGGTGCAGACGGCAATGAAGAGATCTGTGCCCAGAAGGACTGCGATTTCATCCACAGCCTTTGATCACTATTTGAATAACATAATCGGGAAGGATTTAAACCCTTCCCGGTTTTTTTTATCCGTTATTCTCATCCTCCGGTTTAGCTGTATCTTCCGGCACGGTCCCCTCCGGCTTCGTCTCAGCGGTATAACCCTCGATACCGGCGGCAGCCGCCTGTTCCACAGTCCGTATATAAGTCCAGAAGGAAGCTGTCTCATAAGTCATCTTGAACATATTGACATTGTACTCCCCTCTTGCCCTGTAATAGAGGCCTTCCTGCTCCGCGTCGAAGACATACATGACTCCGTCGATCTCTATCTCGACCCAGCCGTGCGGCTGATAGGTATGGGAAATAAATCCGCTTACAGCTTTGGCATCATATCCCAGACCTCTTGCCAGAGCCCACATTCCCGCTGCAAATGAATAGCAGTTTCCTCTTCCCTTGCTTAAGAGCTTCAGCGCTTCGTCTATCTCCCAGCCGGTCTCCTCGACTCTGTAATAGCTGCCCTTCAGATAAAGATGATTGTCCCTGATATATTTATATGCCTCATAGAGCATGCTCTCCCTGGACATGGACTGAGTTTTTATCAGCTGATCCAGTTTGCCCGCGACAATGGTATCCAGCTCCTCATTTCCGCTTGAAAACCTCCCGTCCTCTCCGAAACTCAGGGAGCCTACGGAACTGTTTCGAACGAAGAAGCCACCATCATCCACATAATAAAGCCAGCCATCAACATTCAGAAAACCGGGTTCTAGCCGCTCTCCGGCCTTCGCCCATACATAACTCGGTTCTCCGATAACACTTACTGCCTTATAGCAATCAAGACCGTCAGGCACATCCGGATAATAGGCTTCCACAGGTACGGAACTGAGCCTGTTCTCTCCGATCAGCTCATAAAGAAGTATCGCTCCTTCACCTCTGGTAAGTGTGCCCGTCTTTTCTGACAGCAGTTTTTCCACCTTGCTGCCGTTGAATATCTGGGTCAGCATGAATTCAAGCTCTTCAACACTTATGGGCTCATCAGGTCTGAAACGTTCTCCGGTAAGTTCCATAAAACCGCCGGCCACAAGAGATTCCGCCCCCTTATAGCAAAGAGCATTTTCCCTGATGTCCGCAATATAAGGCGTGCCCTTGGGCGGCTCTGCAAGCATATTATACACAGTCCTCGCCATGTCGCTGCGGGTAAGAACATGGTCCGGATAAAATAGTCCGTCTTTTTCAGCGGGGAAACATCCTGCAGGCAGGCTTTTTAACTTCGGTCCGATCACCGCGGTATATTCGGCATCGGAATATACAGGTTCCTCCGAAACCTCACGGTATTCTCCTTCGCTGTCCACCCAGCCGAGAAAGCTGATGTCCGCAGGCGTCACGTCAGCGCGAAGATACCGGCCCTCAGCGACCTTTTCCGAGTAATAGAGCTTTCCTTCATATATAAATGAGACCGTATATTCGGCCGGGAGTTCATAACCGACCTGCAAATCCTCCGCCGCCGATGCCGCCGCATTATGCAGCGGCGACCCGTCAGCATCAGAGAAAGGCCGTATTTCGGAGATAAAGAAAGCTGCAGCAACGGCAAGCGCGATGACCGTAAGCAGGATTATTTTCAATACTTTCATTTACAAAACCGGTCCGTATCAAGCACATCCAGGAATATGTCCCGAATTTGCGGATTAATAAAGATAATCTGCGAGCCATGCCTTTCAACTGTTTCCTTTTAGCTGTTTAAAGTCAGTTTAAGGCCGGCAGGATAACGTTGTGATTATAGCAAAGTATGCTTTTATTTACAACAGAGATTATCTTGCGATAACATATTCAACGTTCGAGTCGTTGATTATTTCACGGGTATGCTTTATAATATTATAGTTAAACATATCGGAGAAAGGAGTGATGAATGACATGGCAGACATACTTGACATATTAAGAACGGAGCGCAAGTATCCCCTTTCCGCCTATCAGGCGGAGGTCCTGCGCCTAAGACTTTCATCCATTCTCACTCCCGATGCTCACAGCCGCGGTCGTGACGGCTATCTGGTGCGTTCTCTGTATTTCGACTCGTTTACGAACAATGATTTCTTTGAAAAACAGGCCGGGATCGAATACAGGAAGAAGATCCGTCTGCGCTGCTACGGCGACGGCGGAATAGTCAAGCTCGAAACCAAACAGAAGCAGGGCAATCTGCAGAGGAAACTCAGTCTCAGCATAACTCGCTCTGAAGCCGAAGCCCTGATAAATGCCGACTATGGTTTCCTTCTGGAGCGGGCAGATCCCCTGGCGAAAAAGTTTTACGCAGAGATGGCATCAAAGCTCTATATGCCAAGATGCGTGGTGGATTACAAACGTTTCGCATTTGTGGTACCTGCGAACGACATCCGCATCACATTCGACAGCTGTCTTTCCGGAAGTGAATCGAATTTTAACATTTTTGACAGAGAGCTCCAGCTTTTTCCCGTTCCTCCTATCGGAGGCACGACTCTTGAGGTGAAATACAACGGTTTTCTTCTCAGTTATGTTAAAGACGCCCTTTCACTTGACGGCCAGCCGGAATGCGCGAGCAGCAAATACTGCGCCGTAAGAAAATATTCACTTGGAGGATCTAACGCATGAACGACCTGCTCTACTATGTCACCAACCACTCAGGAAGCCTGAGCCTGTCGGAGATACTGTTCAACCTGATTGCAGGAGTTGTAATAGGCGGGATCATTTTTCTGTCATACCGTCTCTCACATTCCGGAGCTGTTTACAGTCCGAAATTCAATGCATCGCTCTGGATGCTTACAGTCGTGACCTCGATGGTCATGTGCGTAATAGGCAACAATGTGGCGCTGTCGCTAGGTATGGTCGGTGCTCTTTCGATTGTACGTTTCCGCACCGCAATAAAAGACGCCCGTGACACCGCATACATTTTCTGGTGCGTTGCCGCCGGTATATGCTGCGGCATTTCAGACTTTACTATAGCTGCGTGCGGGAGCGCGGTGCTGTTTCTGCTGATGCTCGCGGTAGGCAACAACAAATCGAACAGCAGATATCTGCTTATAATACGCGGCGCGTATTCAGACGAGGACTCCGCAAAAGTCGAATCATACATAAGCGGACTGTTCAAAGATGGTGCAAGGCTGTGCGTAAAAAACCACTCCCTCGGCTGTATTGAATATATCTATGAGCTCAGCACCAGGCAGACAGAGCAGTTCAGAAACGAAAACGGTGACGATGAGATATTCTCTTATACCGGAACCGAGAGCGTCAACCTCGTCGGTCAGAACGACGAGATAGTCGGCTGATAAGTCTTTTATTCCGGCAGCATATCAGAAAGGAAGGAGATCGCTTATGAAAAAAACAATAATAATCATATGTGCACTGCTGGTCGCGGTCTTTCTTCTTATAATGCTGTTCGGAAAGGCGAAAAGCGACATCATATCCGAAAACAATGAGCGCGTATGGCAACACAGCCGTACATCAGATGAAAGATGGACCGGTCCGGCATCGATACCTGAAGACGGAATGATCGACATCACATTTGAGTCACATCTGCCGCTTTTAGTTATTGATACCGACGGAGCAGTGATAAAGGATGTAAGAAGCACCGAGGCGGAGACCGAATCCTCGCATTACGGTGAAAATGTTAATCCTTATTCTGAGATGACACTCAGCATATATGATAACGGCCGTATAAACTCCCCTGCAGATACCCCAAGCTCCGTATATGAAGGCAAAATAAAGATCCGCGGAGGCTCCGCAGAAACAAAGCTGCAGTACAGAATGAAGCTCCTCGATGCATATGGCGACGGCGTTAAGGCGCCTCTTCTCGGGATGCTTCCGGATGACACATGGATCCTCAACGGCATGGATCAGGATATTACTGATCTGAGAAGCTATATATCATACAATCTGGCCGGTGAGCTCAATCTTACAAGTCCTGACGTGCGCTACTGCGAGCTCCTGCTCAGGGAAGGCGACAGCTACCGCTACCTTGGCCTTTACCTCCTGACGGAGCCTGTGGAGCGGGGTGAGGGACGCGTGGTCTTAAAAGGGAAACGAAATCTCGTAGGCGCATATTCCTATATAGTAAAACGCGGCAAAGCCGATTCCGACAGCGTTGTGCTTTCAACATGGGCTTCGGAAAACGCCGGACTTACAGCTTTCATGGGGGACAGCTCCGAAGGCGGAAACGTGATCTCCCTCATATATCCGAAAAATGAAAAGGTAACAACAGACGCCATCAATTACATAACAACGGATATCAGCAAGATCGAGCAGCTGCTCGCCTCCGACAGGATCTCAGTCTACGCCTCATTTTCCGGAGTGCTGGACACGGAATCGTTCATCGACTATTACATTCTCAACGAATATGTGATGAACAGAGGGGCCGGAACCACATCAACATACATGTACAGAGATATAGGCGGAAAGCTCACAATGGGGCCGGTGTGGGGATTCAACGGCGCCGCTTCTCACAGTTCAGATATAGGCATGTTCCTGATGAAGGACTCGCCGCTGTACAGCGATCTGTTCAAAAACGGGACATTTGACCGCAGGCTGTTAAAGAGATACGCCTCTCTCAGGGAAAATGTGCTCTCTGATGAGAACATAAGCAAGCTCACGAATGAAGCAAGGAACTATCTCGGCAACGCGCTGCAGCGCGACCTGAGCCTGAGGGGAACAGACATTGAGACCAACATGGCGGAGACCTCGATATTTCTGGACAATCTCATGCAGCGCGGCAAATGGCTTGATGGGAACATCAGTTCCCTTGATGATAATGCAGAAGCGACGTATAAGTACGCTCTGATCTCCTTAGCAGAGATAACCCTTACGGGATGCTTTTTTGCAGGAGCAACAGCACTGTACAAAAGAATCAAAGGCAGAGTGAAAGCTACGCTCGCCAGGAAGGCGGAGACATGAAAAAACTGATCGACAGGCTCGGACTTCCCCGCGTTATCGGCATTACAGGTCTTGCACTGCTTATTGTCATATTTCTCATTTCGCTCCTGTTCCAGAACCGAAAGATCCAGATCGGCAGCTGCAACATTATCTTTGCGGGTACTGAGAACGACGCCGACTGCTGCATCATGATAAGCGACGGCTCATGCCTCGTTATCGACACAGGTGAAGAAGCAGACGGCCATCATATAGTTGAAATCCTGCGTGAGAAGGGCATTGAGACTATAAACTGCCTGATCCTCTCTCACCCTGACAATGACCATATTGGAGGGGCATCACTGCTTGCAGACACTTTTGATATCGAAATGGTGATCATGCCGTATTTCGGCAAATACCGGATAAGCTACACATCACTGCTGAACAAGTTCACCGATGCCGGAACAGAGCAGATATTCCCGGCCAAAGAGAGCAGCCTCAGCATCGGCGACCTCAGCCTAACCGTTTATCCACCTGAAAACAGCTACTATGACCAGGACAACGATTATTCGCTAGCTGTGCTCGTCAGGCACGGAGAAGTAAACATGTTCTTCCCCGGTGACGCTGAAAAGGCAAGGCTCAAGGAACTTGCATCCGTGTCACTTCCCGATATAGATCTGCTCAAGGTGCCGCACCACGGAAGAAGCAGCTCCGCTGCCTCCGATTTTATACAAAGGATATCGGCACCGGTTGCAATAGTGAATGCTGTATCTGCGGAATCAAAGATACAGAAGGCTCTGGAAAAGACCGGAGCTACAGTATACTACACCGTAGGCAGCGACCACCACTTCACGAGCGACGGCGAGACGCTCACTTACACAGGAACCTGAAGATATCTGATAAACTTATACTGAAAAATACAGAGTGCGGGATCATTTGTCCCGCACTCTGTATTTTTTAGTCACAGCAGCATAGCCGCATCTCGTACAAAGCTCCTCCGACGCCCGGTGTGAGCTGAAGCCATCATATATCTTCCGGGCCTTCTCAGATGACAGTACTGCTTCGAGATCAGAGCTGTGGATATTGCCGAGCGCCATTATCCCTTCCGCATCAAGGCAACATGGCACAACGGTACCGTCACATAGAATGCCGACCTGGTCACGCAGCGCATAGCAGAACATTTCCCCTTCATGCTTCTGAGCGTGCGTATCAGGCCAGTCAAATTTCTCTCCGAATTCTATAAATGTCCTGTCCGCAAGCCTGTAACCGCTCCTTGTTTTTTCCCACTCGCCCGGATACCCGGCTTTCAGAACAGAAAGCAGAGCTCCGTTATTGGTTTCAAGGCCGCCTTTATTCCACAGCCTGAAAACCGTAAGAATGCCTTTCCGGGCTGTGGACTTTGCAAAGGCGATACAACCTTCGGCATATCCTTTCCAGGCCCTTCCGGGATTTGCCTCAGCCGAGTGAAGGGAGATATTAATCTTATAGAGCGGTGTCTGAAGTATCTCTCCGCCTCTTTCCGGCAGCAGGGTACCATTAGTTGTCAAAACAGGTTTAAAGCCCTTTCCCGATGCCATGCGAATAAAAGCCGGCAGCCCGGGATGCATCAGCGGCTCTCCCATCAGATGAAAATAGAGGTATTCGGCTCTGCCTCTGATCTTCTCGGTAATGCTGCTGAATTCCTCCGCACTCATCATGCGCGGCTCTCTCAAAGTGCCATGGCAGAAGGAGCATGACAGATTGCAGATATCGGTTATTTCAAGATAGATCTTTTTCAGCATAGTTGATATCAAAATGGCACTACAGGTTTCTTATGCAGTTGAGAATAAGCTTGCCCACCGTCCCGGCGAGCAGGTCCACCGACTGGATACGGGCAAAATCGCTACCATAAACCAGCCTTGCCGAATGCACGTCCTCATCCGCACCCGTGAAAACACAGATGACAGATATGCCGTCGGCACGGGCTTTTCTTACCTCAGCGGCGGTATCAGCCACTCCGCGGTCCCCGTTATATCCCTGATACTGTTCATCTCCCGCACCGGGGATGCGGCAGACGTCATTAGGCTTCACATCGGACAGGATTATCAGGATCCGGTTTTCATACGAAGATCTCATCATAAGCTCGTGCATCGCCTTTATTGCAAGGCCGTCTCTGTTGCAGCCGGCAGAGACATAGTCGAATATCTTTCCGTTGCGTGACGTTTCATTATAGTCTCTGAAAACATTAATAATCGTATAGCCTGTCATGGAGCAGAAAGAACACACACGGCACGGCACGCCGCAGCGGTTGAGGCTCTCAGCTATTATGAACCCCTGCGACGAAACAGTCTCCTGACGCTTTATCTGTGATGTCGATGCGTCCAGAAGAATATCCACACTCAGGTCGCCTGCCGCTTCCCGTTCTCTTTTTCTGAACACTCTGCCATCGCCAAGAATCCCCGCACGCCAGACTTTTCCTCCGACAAGACTGCCGGAATCGCTCTTCACGTCATCAGCCTGAAGATAAAGGAGCATACAGTTTCGTATCCTGTCACTCAGACGGGCGATCGCCGTGCGGTTAGCAGTCATGTTTGCAGCGTAATACTCTCTGTTTTTCTGCTTCTGTCTGGTCTCTCTCTGTTTCTGCAGGGCTTCAAAGGCATTTTGGATATTTCCCTGATACTCATCTCCGGCTGTAAAATGCAGCCTGCAGAGCGCATGGTTTTCAGTACAGATCTTCTTTTCAAGCTCCCGCTCCTCGGCAGGGCTGCATATCGGTTTGCCGAATTTGAACCGGATGAATTCACGAAGTTCCTCCTCGGTAAGACTGGTGAGAACACCGTTCTGCCTGGACGCTTCAGGATCAATGTCATCGCCGTAATCATTTTCCAGGTGATCCGTAAAACCGCCGCCAAATCTGTGAAACCGCGTTTTTTTCCTGCCGCTCTTTCTGAGGCTTTTCAGCAGTCCGGGAAATCCTTTTTTCTTTCTCTCCCGGGTATTTATCATAAACCATTTTTCAAGAAGCGCTTCAGCTCTTTCCACTATACCGTCCGTGTCCAGGTCCGGGCTGAATTCCAGTTCATCCAGCAGCTGCGCATTATACGGATCTAGCTCCGGATCTTCACCCAGCACTTTCCTAAAGTGTGCACGGGAGATATATTCAAATATCCTGTAATCGGTCTCCGCTGGTGTTGAGGCAAGCCACTTACGGGCAAACTCCTCCCTGAGAGCCTTCAGGACCGGCCTTTCCGGCAGTTCCTTACCGTATACCGCGTTTTCCAGTGCCAGCCACAGCAGTGATTCATAAACATCACTTTCCTCATATTTTGAGACGCCGCGGAAGAGCTTATCCAGCTCAGCATAGTTAAAGTGCTTCCTTGCGGCTCCGATAACGCTGTTGAAATAAAGCTCCGCCCTGCCTTCGGCATCGTAGGCTTTGAAATCCGGGGTGAAACTGTAATCCCCGGCGGAATTCCATATTA
>JAIKVS010000213.1 GCA_024685535.1 Oscillospiraceae bacterium
TATAACCTCGGTGCAAGGAGCGGATGGTTCACAGCGGAACAGGTGGCGGATATGCTCGCCGTATCTGAATCCACACCCGGCCCCATCGGTGTGAACATGGCCACCTATGTCGGTTTCACCAGTGCAGGAGTTCCCGGCAGCATTATCGCAACTCTAGGTCTTATAACACCGAGCATAATCATCATACTGCTTGTTGCCGCAGCGATGAAAGCGTTCAGAAACAACAGGTATGTGGAAGCTGCGTTCTATACTCTCCGTCCCGCATCCACAGGTCTTATCACTGCTGCAGGATGGTCTGTGGTAATGCTTGTTCTCGTAAACAGCGAGCTTTTCAGGAGCACGGGCATACTGACGGATCTTTTCAGATGGCAGAACATCGTTCTGTTTGCTGTTATCTGGGTCCTTACAAACCTGGTAAAACCGCTGAAAAACCTGCATCCGATAATCTTTATCGCATTTGCTGCAGTCTGCGGCATAGTATTCCGCCTCGGCGGCGCATGATCTGATACAAAAAAATTGTCAGGACGGGCTGTATCTGTTTTCAGGTACGGCCCGTCCTTGTTGTTTATATATCCATGGCCTGGGATAGATCATAGAAATATGTGGTTTTGTAACTTAAGCGCGGGAGAGCGTTTTAAAAAAGCATGTATTCTTCTCTGTATATTACTTTAATAAGATTAAAGATAACATCTACAAGCAGGACATTCATAGCTGTTCTTGTATCTTCAAAACCAATGCTGAGGTCGGAATATTTTTCTATATCCGGTCTTCCATAGGCATTGATGGATACGATAAATGCACCTTTTCCCTTTGCTTTTTCAAGCAGGTCAACTAATTCTGTATAGTAAAACTCATTTGGCTGTGAAGAATTGCTGACAATCAACAAGGTGTTTTTGTCAACAGTCTTAACGTCCTCAGCCCATTCATCAAAATGCGACAGAAATGTAGTCTGTTTCCCTGAAACCATCAGATCCATCTGTAGCTGAGATTTGGAAGAACTGTGTGCAAAGGGAAGATAGACGCATATGCTTTTATGCAAATGCATCTCTTTGCATATATTCTTAAGAGTCTCATTGCTGCAGCTTTCTTTAAGCTTAGCAAGGCAGTCGGTCAGACAGTCGATATAACCGGATTTATCACGCGAATACCGGTTGTAGAAATTGAAACAGTGATTTTCATTGGGATAATGCTTTAAATCTCTGGAAATACCTTTCTGGAACTGTTTATAGGTCATACCGCAGATAGCTCTGACCTGTCTGTTTATAGTAGCAGCGGAGGCATTTGATTTTTCGGCAAGTTCGTCAATGGATAAATCACTTATTTCAGACAGATGATTGACAATATAGGAGGAAAAGTCATGAGCGGTACTGTCTTTTGGACTCTTATTATGATAACTGATAATTTCGTGCAGGATAGACATCGTTTTACCTCATTTTGCTATTGCCACAAAGAGAATAAGTGAATCTTGTGAATTATTACCAATATTTTTTCAAATATTGATATAATTTTACGGCAGTATATTAAAAATGTCAACTGTTATGGGATTTTTTCAAATATAGAGCGGCTGATGCTGAAAAAGGAATTGAAAGTGGCCGCAATGAGAGTAAAAATGGATGCATAAAGTGCTTTATTATTCTTCTGAAGGTATCATAGAAAGGAACGATTGTGATATGACCATAAGGGAAGAAGTGGTGGAACTGCTCAGAAACAGAAGTGCGGCCCTGTTCGGTCTTGATGCCGGGAAGAAGGCAGCGCTGAACGCACAGACGCGTTTCATAGAAGATCTCAACTGCAAGTCGGTCAATTTTGTACAGCTGAGTGCCGCGCTTGAGGATGAATTCGAAATCGAAATAGCGTATCAGTATATTACGGCGTGGAGGACGTTCGGCGACGCGGCGGATTATATTGCAACGACGCTGGGAGAGTAAAGGAGAAAAAATGAAACCGATACCTAGAGATATCATACCCCTTTTTGATTCACCTGAAAGCGACGGGAAATACAAGATAGAAAAAGAGACCTTTGACGGCGAAGAGTTCGACGTTATTTTCCGTAAAGGCAATCCGGGAATAACCATTGAACAGGTTCATGAGATGCGTGCCAGAGGCGAGGACGTAGATGCGAAGAGCATACTTCCGCCGTTCCGCCCGAGGACCTACAGAGCAACCGAGGTCGCTCCGCACATAACGTGCATGCAGGAGCAGGCAGTTGTAATGCGCGACGGTGTCACCATTTATGCGGATATCTATCTGCCTGAGGGGGAGCCGGGCCCGTTTCCGCTTATAATATCCTGGGGACCGTACGGTAAAAGGCCGCGTGAAGGTCAGGACACATGGAAAGCAATGGGAGTCCCTCCCGGAACTTTCTCGAACATGGCGAAATTTGAATCCTCAGACCCCGCTTTCTGGTGCCGCAACGGTTATGCCATTGCGAATGTTGATCCCAGAGGCGTCGGCCATTCTGAAGGAGATGTGCACCTGTGGGGACCGAAGGACGGACAGGACGGCTATGACTTTATAGAATGGGCGGCCCAGCAGAGCTGGTGCAACGGTCGATGCGCGCTCTACGGCAACTCGGGAGTAGCCATGGTGCAGTGGAGAATAGCTGCCGAACAGCCGCCTCATCTCGCCTGTTTTGCCGCATGGGAAGGCACCGGAGATATCTACAGGGAGTCGCTCTGCCTCGGGGGTATTCCTTCCATTTATTATGAATACTGGATCACGCGCAGCATAGCTGCCTCAAACTATGTTGAAGACAATGCCAGCATGCTCGCGGCAAATCCACTGATGAACAAATTCTGGGAGAGCAAGATCCCCAACTGGCGCAATATAAAAGCTCCCGCTTATGTATGCTGCGGCATGTGTCATCCCTGCCATCTGCGCGGCTCACTTGAAGGTTTCCGCAGGATAAGGTCACCGAAAAAATGGATACGCATTCACAGGGAGCATGAATGGCCGGATTCCGTTATCCCGGAAAATCTTGAGGATCTGAAGCGCTTTTATGACCGCTACCTGAAGGATATACGGAACGGTTGGGAAATGACGCCGAAAGTAAGACTGGATGTCATGGATGCCTATGAATACGATTTCAAGCGCCAGAGACCTGAAAACGAATTCCCGCTTGCCCGCACGCAGTATAAAAAGCTTTATCTTGACGCATCCGATTGCAGCCTTAACGAGGCACCGGTGCAGGCAGAGAGTGAGCTTGTTTATGACGCAAAGGAAGATACAGCCTCTTTTGTATATAAGTTCACTGAAGAGACAGAGATCTCCGGTTATATGAAGCTGCATATCTTCCTTGAAGCCCGCGACTATGACAACATGGATATTATGACCTGGGTGACCAAATATAAAGAGGACGGGACCTATGTGCCGCTGCGGCTGATGGGCATCGAGCACCGCGGTACGTATTCCTTCTACAGGGCAAGCCACAGAGAACTCGATCCTAAATGGTCAACGGACTTTCAGCCGGTACAGGCACACCGCAAGGTGGAGCCGATGACCCCGGGCGAGGTATATGAGTGTGAGATAGAGATCCTTGCCAGCAGCCGTATCTGGCACAAGGGAGAGGAACTCCACGTTGAGCTCACAGGCCACCATGTCGGCTGCGGACAGCCTAATCCGCCCCAGCCTCTCGTTTGGGACAATGAGGGCAGACACGTTATACATACAGGCGGAAAATACGAGTCATATCTACAGGTTCCGGTAGTGCCGCCCAGATATACTTCGGGAGAGTTTAAATACTGGGACTGATAATTAATTTAAGGGTATAGTTCCATAAGGAAATTAATATACTAAAAAACAAAAAAGAAAGGGAAAAAGAAAATGAAAAAGATCCTTGCAATGATCCTGGCAGTATGCATGGTATTTGCTCTCTGCGCCTGCGGTGAGTCAAGCCAGCCTGCGGCAGCATCTTCCGGCGGAAGCTCCACTCCGGCAGCTTCCTCAGGCGACAGCTCTGCCCCGGCAGAAACACAGGAGTGGGACAGCGGCCGCACAATAGGAATGAACCTGTTTGTTGCCGGCACACCCACATTTGAGATTTTCGCACAGCTGACACGCGTATTTACTGACGCGCTCGGCGACACTGTCGAGACCTTCAACGATCAGCAGGACATCAACCAGGTGCAGGCCGATGCTGAGACCATGGTAAACTTCGGCTGCGACGGAGTTATCTGGTGGGGCGTCATGGACCCGTTCTTCCAAGTCGGTTCGCCTACTTACAACAATGCCGGTGTTTATTTTGCATTCAATGACTGCGCTCCCATGGGCGAAGAACTTCGTGCGGAAATTCAGGATATGGAGTATTTTGCCGGTTCATGCTCTTCCAACAACTACCTTCTTGGCACTCAGATGGGGGAAGCAGCAGTAGCTGATGGATGCAAAGTCGCCCTTATCTTTGCGAATGAGATCGGCTCCACCGTTGTTGATCGTGCTAACGGTTTTAAGGAAGTGTTTGAGGCTGCTGGTGGAAAAGTAGTAGAAGTCTCCCACGTTTCTGCGGCAGGCGGTGAACACATAGAGGCCACACGTAATTTCCTTGCCACTTATCCGGAAATTGACTGCATCTATGGTGTTTCAGTGGACTATATAACTGGCGCATCTACCATTACAGCAGGCCTTGATCATGAAGTAAAGCTTTACGGCACTGACGTCAATGCCGAAGTGCTGCCTCGTCTGCTTGATGGTACTTTCGCCGGACTTAACGGCGGACACTGGTGCGGCACATATATTTCCGCTGCACTTCTACTGAACGCAATGGATGGCCACACCATACTCGGCGCGGATGGAAAACCGCTGTACCTCTATGCTCCGTCTGTTGTTGTTACTCCTGAGAATGCCGATTCTTATCAGAAGTATTTCATTGACGACATTCCGTACCACTACGAAGATGTTGCCTACATGCTCTACCGCAACAACCCCGATGTGAGCTACAAAGACTATGAAGACTTCCTTGCAAACTACAGCGTTGAGAGCGTTGTAGCGATGCGTGAAGGCTGATCTGTACAGAGCATTATCATACATAAGTAACATGTAGCATTAAGACCGCATTTCCCAGCCGGTTTATTCGGCTGGGAAACTGCGGTTAAAACCTATGAAAAGGGGTGCATGGAAAGAATGAGCGCAAAGGCCCTCGTTAATACAGATACCTGGTACGGCCGCCTGATAAACCAGCTGATCTTCCCAGTCATTATAGGCATCATAGTGGTGATAATGAATCTCATCACCGGAGGGAAAATGCTCAGTGGCAACGGCCTTTATCAGATATTCGTGAGCAGCATTCTCAATGCCATTATCGGAATGGCAATTTCCTATACCTGGTCCACGGGACCGGACTTTGCTGTGGCTGCATATTACATTTTGGGAGCAAATGTGGGCATAATTGCCTGTGTGAAGCTGGGACTTGGCTATTTCGGCCTCTTCGGCGGCTCAATATTAACTTGCGTTATTCTGCAGGTGATTTCAACAACACTCAGGATAAAGCTTAAGCTTCCGTCCTGGGTACTTGGAATGACCATCTGCCTTATATATGAAGCTTTCGGCGTTATGTATTCGCTCTGGTGCACGAAGCAGACAGTTGGCGGAGCACTGATCCAGCTCGGGCCTAACGATTGTAAGGGAATAGTAAGATTTCCCGCGGATTTTCTGCTTTGGCTGTTTGTTATTGTTGTACTTATGCTCATTCAAAACAAAACGACGTTCGGACTCAATTACCGTGCTGTCTCAAGCAATATGGAAGTTGCTGAGCATATGGGCATAAACTCCAAGAAAACAATCTATGTAGGTGTAATCATCGGTGCAGCTCTAATGGGAATAGCCGGTGCATTCAATGCAGCGAGCGCAAATCATGTACCTACTACATCCAATCTTGGATCTTTCGGACAGATAGCACGAGGCCTTGCAGCATGGCTTCTTTCTTCAGGCATGCGACGCATGGATCCGGTGCTGAGCATTGCACTGTCATCATTTGCGATCTCAGCGCTGTTTGTGTTCCTTACGCATCTGGGCGTCCCTCAGGGCACCTGGATGAGCTTCTTCCTCGGTATGTTCATCGTTGTATTCCTCTGCCTCGCTACGAGGACAAATAAGAAGGAGGAATGAAGCGATGAGTGAAAGAGAGGTTTTATTCGAAGCAAGGGGCATAAGCAAATCCTTCGGACCTACAAGAGCGAATCAGGATGTTTCGCTTACTCTTCGCGCTGGAGAGATCCACGCGCTGGCGGGCGAGAACGGTTCCGGGAAATCGACACTGATCTCTATACTGTGCGGTATGCAGAAGCCGGATGAGGGAGAGATGTTCATCAAAGGTCAGCCCTATTCTCCCAAATCTCCGCTTGATGCTTATGCAAATAATATAGGATTTGTAGTGCAGGAACTTGGCATTATAAACGATCTTCCCGTTGCCTATAATATTTATCTTGGCAATCTGGATCGTTATAAACAGGGTCCTTTGCTGAATACAAACGGGATTTACAAGGATGCCAAGGCTGAACTTGAGAAGCATGGATTTGCAGTGCCAGTCCGTGAACTGGCCGGCAATCTGCCTGTGGAAAAACGTAAGCTCACCGAAATAACAAAGGCAATGACTATTAATCCGGAAATACTCATTCTGGACGAGACCACACAGGCACTTTCATATGATACGCGACAGAAGCTTTATCAGATCATTCATGAAGAGAAAGAAAACGGAAAGGCCATACTGTTCGTGACTCATGACGTTGAGGAGATGTGCGAACTGGCCGATGTTGTCACTGTTCTGCGTGACGGCCGCCTGGCTGCGGAACTTGAAGGTGACGATGTAAATGTTGATAACGTCCGCCAGAAGATGGTCGGCCGCAAGATCGAAGGCAATTATTACAGAGAGACTATGGAAGCGTCTGCTCTGCCTGAAGTTGCGATAGAAGTGAGGGATCTTTCGTACGGCAAGGCGTTTAAAAGCGTCAGCTTTGATGTGCACTACGGTGAGATCGTCGGCATCTGCGGTCTTTCAGACGCAGGGATCCATGAGCTCGGAAAGACCATATGCGGCATATTGAAAGCTAAAACCGGCACTGTATATCTTCCAAGGACAAATGCTTTTATCAAGAGCCCGAAGGCTGCCGTAAACAACGGTATGGCCTATGTCCCGAAGGATCGTGACAGTGAAGCTCTTATGATGAAGACTACGATTCACTATAACGAACTTGTCCCATCTCTTACGGAACTTGCCAACAAGGCAGGCATGATCATGCCGAAAGATGCAAGCAATCTGTCTGATTCCGCAGCTATAGACTTCAATGTCCGTTGTCTTGGAACAAATCAGGCGATAGGTGCGCTTTCAGGCGGCAATAAACAGAAGGTAAGCATATCCAGATGGCTGGTAAAGAACAATCTGGACATACTGATCATGGACTGCCCGACAAGAGGCGTTGATGTCGGAGTAAAAGCATATATCTATGATCTTATAAAACAGATGAAAGCCAAGGGAATGGCGCTGATTCTTGTAGCGGATGAGATGGGTGAAGCTATAGGTATGGCTGACCGTATCATCGTTCTGAAGGATGGAGCGGTCAACGGAGAACTTACTCGCCATCCTGGTCTGGATGAGCATGAGGTTATTGAGGTGATGATATGAGACAGAAAAAAATCAACTGGTCGGAGCTCGTTCCCCTTATCCTGATGATCGTCCTGTTTGTCGTACTGGCACTGTTTTCGAAAGGTAAGCTGCTGAAGGCAAAGGCCATTGAGTCTATCCTGAACCAATCCATGGGATATATCATCGGAGCTCTCGGAATGCTATTCGTCATGGCCATGGGACAGGTGGATATGTCAATGGGTGTAAATGTCTGTGTTTCTGCAACTGTTGCGTGGCTGCTGGTCGGAGATTACGGCTGGCTGCCGATGATAATAGTCTGCTGCCTCGTAGGTACAGTGATCGGAGCAATAAACGGTATTCTCTCCGCGGTATTTGATGTTGATACGTTTATGATCACAATAGCTATGCAGATCGGTCTGCGAGGACTTATCAACGTTTATTTTCAGAACAGTGAGACCGGCCGTATAGTATTTACAAAGCAGATCCTCGCATTTGATAAGGTCCCGATCAAACTGACTATACTAATAATATTTGTGTTGCTTGTTGTATACCTGTTTGAGTTCCATCCGTTCGGATACCGCTGCCGTGCTATCGGAGAAAATGTGCTATGCGCGCATGAAAGCGGCATCGATGTAAAGAAGACAAAGATACTTGCATTCATGCTTGCTGGTTTCTTTGCGGGATTGGCGGCTCTGTTCCTCTGCTGCCGTACCGGCGGAATGACGAGAGAAAGCGGTACCGGATTTGAAATGCGCATATTGCTTGGTATGTTTCTTGGGGGCATGCCGGTTGCCGGCGGAATGGACTCCCGGATATACAAGCTGCTTATTGGAATCCCGGGCATTATGATTATTTTGTCCGGCCTGAACATGATCAAGGGAGTCGGCACCGGCGGATTCCAGCTTATCGAGGCACTCATACTGCTCGCAATACTGTTGCTGTCCCGTATCATCAAGCAGGCAATGTATAATAAAGATATAGTTGCAATGGCAAAAGCTCTCAGCGAGGATGAAAAACGAAATCCGGGTAACCTTTAAAATACTCGCTATAAAAGAATCACGCATATATGACTTTAAAATTAGTTTGACGAA
>JAIKVS010000240.1 GCA_024685535.1 Oscillospiraceae bacterium
TGGGCGCTCTCGCCGTGGATACTGACTGGTATGTCAGCATCGGCAGCGATGTTGAAACGACTAAAGCGGTGGTCATGGCGGGCGGAGTTGCCCGTGCGAAAAAATTCCCGGGCGAGGCTGAGTATCTCGGCAGAGGCGTGAGTTATTGCGCCACATGTGACGGCATGCTTTACCGCAACAAGGCGGTCATAGTTGCCGGCTACAGCGACAGCGCCAGAAAGGAAGCTGAATTCCTGAGCTCCATCGGCTGCACAGTCACATACCTTGACCGGCCTAAAAAACTTGAGATCCTCGGGGGCGACAGGGTGGACCGCGTGGTGTGCGAAGGTGAGACCATTGAGACCAGCTGCATCTTTTTGCTTCGCCCGGCCCTTGCGCCAACAGATGTTTTCCCTGAAATAGAAGTTGAAAACGGTTATATCAAAGTTGACCGCAGCATGGCCACAAATCTTCCGGGTGTGTTTGCTGCCGGTGACTGCACCGGTGCTCCGCTCCAGGTTTCGAGCGCGGTTGGTGAAGGGCTTATTGCAGGTCAGAGTGCAGCAAAATACGTTGCCGCACTTGCACTGAAGCAGTGATCAGAAATAGTTGAACTAAAAAATACACGGCACCCTTGTGTCAGGCAGGGAAGCCGTGTATTTCTATTGCCTTACAGAGGAGACGGAACCGCTCAGTTTTCCCCTGAAGTCTGGTGTTTTACCACTCTGCCGAGTATCTCGGCCTCTGTCTTTAGCTCCAGCATCTGCATGAGAAGGCCTATGGCCTTCTTCTCAAGATCTGGATCCGCAGACTCTGCGTTCACGAGAGACTGCACTTCTTTCAGCTTATCGCAGTATTTCTGATTCGCGATGTCTATCTTCTCGGGTATCGGCATAATTCTTCCTCCTTTAAAATCCCAATTACATTATATTACTGCGGGCAGTATGAAAACTGTATTATATTTTAACATAGGACTTTCCGTCTGTATAGCACTGCCCATCAGGAAGATATGTTTTTGCTGCTAGGCTTACCCGATCATCTTTTTCTTATCTGCAACAGATTTTCTGCGTTCTTGACGCTGTAAATGCTCTTTGTTATGATCAAAACAGATAATTATTGCTTTGTTAGCAAGAATTGCGGAGTTAAAACATAAGGAGGAGCAGAAAATGCCGGTGGAAAGCCCTAAAATACTTACAGAAGTTCAATTGAAGACTTTGATTGCCTCTCAGCAGGGCGAGCTTGATGCCGTGCTGATGTATAACGCATTGGCTAAAACCGTTAAAGATCCCGGGGATGCAGAGACCTTCCGCCGCCTTGCGGCCGAGGAGGGCGGCCATGCGGCCGTGTTCAAGGCTCTGACGCAGCAGGTCCTCAAACCTAAAAAGACCAAGGCGATATTGTTGCCCCTCATATACAGGCTGCTCGGAAAAAAGCGGGTGTATCCAATTATTGCGCAGGGCGAATACGATGCCGTGAAAAAGTACGAGCCGGTAGCTGCGCAGTTCCCGGAAGTGGAAAGCGTCAAAAACGATGAGCAGCGTCACGGCGACACAGTGCTCTCTCTGCTCGAATAAACCGTATTTCTACACTGACATCACTGCCGGCGGCAGAAATGCTTTGGAATTTTCTGATTGCTCGGTATATAATACCATATACCGCTTTAATGGTGCCGGCGTCTCAGCCGGTATCATAGAAAGGTTTAATAAATGGACGAAAGTTTTGATCTGCAGGAATATCTTACCAAGGGAATAGAAAACTTTGTAGTGGACATACTGAAGGCAACGGTGAAGAATCCAAAGGAAAGCGCCTTTATGCTGAAGTTCGCCTCTGCAACAGCAGCCGCCTCCAGAAAGCGCAGAGTTGCGGAGGATAACGGGCAGCATATACCTTCATTCCTGATTGCCAGCATTACCAGCCAGTGCAATCTTCATTGTTCCGGCTGCTATTCCCGCTGCAACAATGCCACTGTAGATTCGGCGCCTGTAGAGCAGCTGACGGATGAGGAGTGGCTGCGGATATTCAGTGAGGCGGATGAACTGGGGATCAGCTTCATTCTGCTTGCCGGCGGCGAGCCAATGCTCCGCAGGGACATAATAGAGGCGGCCGGAAAACGGCAGAATATCCTTTTTCCGATATTTACCAACGGCACCTTTATTGATAAGCGCTACTTTGAACTTTTTGACAGATGCCGCAACCTAATCCCGGTCATGAGCATTGAGGGGGAGAAGGAAGTTACCGATGCGCGGCGCGGCAAGGGGATATACGAAAGCCTCATCCGCAACATGGACGAACTTTGCAGGCGGGATCTTATTTTCGGTGCCTCCGTCACTGTCACCACACAGAATATAAAAGAGGTCACATCTGATGACTTCCTTAAAAAACTCTCCGACCGTGGATGTAAGGCGGTCATCTACGTGGAGTTTGTTCCGGTCACAGATAAGAGCAGGGAACTTGCTCCGGGAGACGCCGAGCGCGAATACCTGCAGGCGGAGCTCAAACGCCGGCGCAGAGACCATCCGGAGATGGTATATATATCCTTTCCGGGCGATGAGAAGGGCTCCGGGGGCTGTGTGGCGGCCGGGCGAGGCTTCTTCCACATCAATTCTCACGGCGGAGCGGAGCCCTGTCCCTTCTCGCCATATTCTGATGTGAACGTTCGCGATACCTCACTGAAGGAGGCGCTTGATTCCGCGCTCTTCAGAGCTCTGCGTGATAGCGGGCACCTGCTGGAGGATCATGCTGGCGGCTGCGTTCTCTATGAAAAGCGCGATCTGGTGGAGGCCATTCTTGCGCAAAACCGCTGAATTATTCTTTCATATCTGAAGACCGGCCTGTGGCTGCAGGCCGGTCTCTATTTATATACACAATAATGAATTCTGCTGAGAAGAACCCATATTTGCCTTGCGGCTCTATGAATCGAAACGAAGATGTGCTACAATAATTATTAATTTACCCAGATACTGAAGGGAGCATGACATGCCATCTACCAGCGAGTGCAAATACTGCGGCTCCGCAATTTCATCCTCGGACCAGAACTGTCCGAACTGCGGTGCTCCGAACGAAGGATATGTAGCAGAAACCAAAAGACAGATCTTTCTGCCTGTAACAATAGATGAACTGAAGGAATACTGTGCCGAGAGGGGGATGCCTCTTCTGAAGATGCGCTTCTTCATCGGAGAAGACTATCGCCATCCCAGAGCTTTCGGTATTTATAAAGACGGAAAAGATTATATCGTATATAAAAACAAGTCCGATGGATCTCGCGCTGTTCGATACAAGGGACCCGATGAAAAGTATGCTGTAAGTGAGCTTTTTGCAAAGCTTCTTGAGGAATGCCACAACCGCGGCATCTATCCCGACGGGAAATTCCCTGAAAACTCAGCCCCGGGAACAAGGAAAAGATCAGGAGGAAGAAAGACAGCTCTTCCTGCAATCATCTGTATCATAGTAACCATGCTGCTCTCAGCAGTTATGGCCGTATACTCCATTCATCAGCACCGGAACGACGGTTATTACAGCACCGGAGACGGAACGGTATATTATCATTACGGGAACGACTGGTATTATACATACGACATAAATGATTCCGGCTACTGGTATGAAGCGGACGAGTTCCCCGCCGCCGACTACGATAACTATTCACTCGGCGAATCCTGGGATTCTGACTGGGGCGTCAGTGATTTCAAGCAATCGAGCACATATGAGAGCATAACCGAAAGCAGCTCCTCCAGCTCCTCTGACTACGATTCCTGGGACAGCAGCGATACCGACTGGGACTCTGACTGGTGATCGATGAGGGGAGAAAACTGATGTGAACAACGCTTCAGCAGGTAAATTGAAGCTGTGGATCGCAGCGCTCTGTCTGCTGCTTGCCATTGTATTCCTGGTGCAGTGCCTTTTCTGGACAGGTGAGCTGTCATTATCGAAGAACGGGAAAGTGCCGTATGCTGACGCACCCGAAATATCTTCAGCGGTGGGGAACCTGTCCCGTGATGGCTTCGAGCTTGAGCAGGTCGTTATACTGAGCCGGCATAATATCCGCTCTCCCCTGAGCGGAAACGGCTCGGTCCTGGGATCTGTCACACCGCATGAGTGGTTTGCCTGGTCATCGGATGCAAGTGAGCTCTCTCTTCGCGGAGGCGTCCTGGAGACTGAGATGGGGCAGTATTTCCGGAAATGGCTGGAATACGAAGGTCTCTTCCCCAAAAACTACTTCCCGGAAGAGAGTGCTGTGCGCATCTACGCCAATGCAAAGCAGCGCACCATCGCCACTACGGAATATTTTGTCTCCGGCCTGCTGCCGGCGGCGAATATCTCCATCGAGACTCATGCGCAGTTCAATCAGATGGATCCGGTATTCAATCCGCAGCTCACCTTCGTGTCTCCTGATTACAATGCCGACTTGGAGGAGCAGATCAGAGATCTTTTTTCTGACGTAGTGAACGGCCTTGCAGATAACTATGCCCTGCTTGCCGATGTTATAGATATGGAGCAGTCGCCCGGCTGGGCTGACGGCAGCGTGAAACCGCTTCGCACGGATGATACGGAGCTGATTTTTGAGCTGAACAAAGAGCCTGCCATGAAGGGTTCTCTTAAGACAGCCTGCTCAGTCAGCGACGCGCTTGTCCTGCAGTATTTCGAGGAGCCGGATCCCGTGAAGGCGGCCTTCGGACATGAACTTTCAGAGGAGCAGTGGAAACAGATATCCGAGATAAAGGATGTATACGGCGATGTGCTTTTCACAGCACCGCTTATAGCGGCTAATGTTGCGCATCCTCTGCTGCAGGAGATCGCCTCCGAACTTGAAACCGAAGGAAGAAAGTTCAGCTTCCTCTGCGGCCATGATTCAAACCTGGGCAGCGTTCTTGCTGCTCTTGGCGCGGATGATTACGAGCTCCCCGGTACGATCGAGAAGACTCCAATAGGCGCTAAGCTGGTGTTCTGCCGCTGGCGCGGACCGGAAGGGGAGCGATACTGCACTGTGGATATGGTCTACCAGACAGCTGAGCAGCTTCGCGAAACGCCGCTGCTGGATCTGGAACACCATCCCGCAGTAGTTGCCATGCATTTTACTGATCTGCAGCTTCTGGAAAACGGCATGTATGCAGAGCTGGCTTTTATGGATCTTCTGGAAAAAGCTATTGCGGAGTATGACCGCATCCTTGCGTACTATGCACTTGACGCCGCGGCATAATAAAGCACCCGATTGATGAATTTGATCAAAGCCTCCCGAAAGGGAGGCTTTTTGCCGTTCTTAATAACTGTTTTGGTAACACTGACCTGATTCTGAAATTATGAAAACAGTAATATGTAAAGACTAATATGTAAATAATAATATGTTAAAGAGAATATGTATAACAAATTACGTAAATAGAAATATGTAAATAAAATTGCCGGTACGGATCAGATCCGTACCGGCATGAAGAAATACATTTCACGCGGTGTATGTCGTTTTTTTTACGGGTGGTAGGAGTTCAGCTGCGAAAGCAGCGCATAATAATCTGATTCGCCGTACAGAGATCTCTTTTCATAGCCTTCGTAGAGCCTGATGATCTCACGAAGTTCCGCCTCTGTCATTTCTTCCCCGCTCTCGTTGAAGTATTCAGAGATTCCCTCATATTCACCGGAAGCTTCGAGCTCTTCATAGGAGGGTTCTCCGTCACCGTCCAGATCGTTGAAGTTTATGTGCTTTATACAATAGTCGGTTATAAGCTCTCCTTGTTCGTGCTTTGACATGTAGGACTCATAATATATCGCGCCGGCGTAGTCTGCGTTGCCGTTGTAGTATATCCCCATCTCCGGGACGTAGGAATAACCTGAGTTTCCTCCGGCTCCGTAAGGCCACTGGTGCATCAGGCATCTTGCACGGCCGTTTTCAAATGTGTAGAGAGTTGTCATGTATCCGGGATCGCTGATTACGAGCTCCGGTATATCGTCCCCGTCTGCACGGATCAGATCGAAACGGAATCTGTCCCTTGTCATTTGATATACCTTTGCTATCTGCGCGTACGCATCCTGCCAACTGCCGGTGTGTGCAAAACCGTCAGCGCCCGTTAGTGCGGACCGTATACCGCTTATAGTTAGGCCGGAGCCATTCAATGCAAGCTCGTTTTCATCCAGATCTGTAAAATATGAGAAGACATATTCGTCAGTCACCGCTTCATAGAGTATGGCGCGCTGACCGAAGTCGGAATCACCGATCACGCATATATCATCCATACCGTCGGCGTTGAAGTCGAAAAAGCCGACGGCGGCTATCTTCTTAAGGTATGTCAGTGTATCCGCGTCTATCCATGCTAAAAGCTGCGCTATGCATTTGCCGTCCTTAACGATGATGAAGCTTGACTCATCGGGATCGACTGAGTAGGTGATGAATCGCACCGGCCCGTCAAACTGCTGCAGCTCCACGTCGAAACTCTGCTCCCTGTCGCTCAGTTCATCCCACAATATGGCGTTTGATACCACGATAAACCCGTCACCGGAGTTTTTGATGTTGAGCACCCTGTCGGCAAATTTCCCGTAGTGGCCTCGCGGCGTTATGCCGGAGCACCCTGCGTCATCCACTTCAAGACGGATTGCATAGCTATCGCCGGTCTTTTCGCCGGATATGCATTTATAGGCAATATGATCTATGCTCCAGTACTCAAGATAAAAAGAATCGTATTCCGGGACATAGGTCCATGTAAGCAGCTCTGATGCGGACTTGGGATCAGCGCCGGTATGTTTCAGAATAAAGTCTTCAAGCTCGCCTGCCCTGACGGCCATTATCTCACCATACAGCTTTTTAGAGCCCGTGGCTTTCAGAAAGGCGCTGATCTCATTTTCACCGGGATCTTTCACGGCAATCCCGGCGCCTGAGCGCAGAACAGTGTCCCAGCTGATGTCCGCAGTACTGCTGAATGGCTCCTCCGGAAAGCCGTTGTATTCAGGCGTATCGAAGAGCTCTGTGAAAAACTGCAGTTCCTCCTGTGACAGTGCAGCTGAGGATGCCTGTTCTGCTTCAACGGAGGAAGGAGCAGCCTCCTGCGCAGTATCGGCCGGGGCCGTTACCTCCGCGGCAGGGGCGTTCTGCACTGCATCCGTTTTTCCGCAGCCGGAGAGCATCAGAGTCAGCGCAAACAGAGTGAGTATGAGCCTGATGAGTATTTTCATTTTCTTTTTCTCCCGTGATCAAGATAACATGCCTTCTGAACTCTATCATAAAAAGAATGGAACGGCAATTTCAAAACAGGGAACCGCTTCCGGGGTTTACTGTTTGTTAACACAGCTTCAGAAACTGATATTTACCATGTAAATATTCTTTTGTAACGGACGGCTGTGAGAAAGCGCGGAATTGTGGTAAAATATCAAGTATCACATCGCATGAAAGGAGAATTAAAAATGGCAAAGAACGAAAGATTCGAAAAGATTTATTCACAGGGGACTCTGACTGTGACCCAGATCTGGGTGGATAAGGAGACCGGAGTAAACTATCTGTACCACATGGACGGTTATTCCGGCGGTCTGACGCCTCTGCTGGACAGAGAAGGCAAGCCGGTAGTTTCTCCGGTGGTAAACGGCGGTTCCGGATTGGGCTGATGCGCCTGTCTGAAGCTCCTGAGAATAGTAAGACCCGCAGCGTTCACGGTCTGCTTTTACAGATCCGCTATCACTGCGGGATTTTTTTATCGTTTTTTGATCTCTTTTATGACCAGTTTCCCGGTCTGCTTTATGCCGTTGATAACAGTGTTGATCTTTGCCTTTTCATAGGGAACGTAGTTTTCAAATTCCGGATGACTTCGTTCGAGACGGATCGCACCGAACATGCACCGTGTGGTGCAGATACCGCATCCTATGCATCGGTTTGGATCCACATATGTGACGCCGCAGCCAAGACACTTGTGTTCTCTTGCCTGTTCCGCGGATATGACTGCTCTGCTCCTGTCAAGCGCGCAGAACTCACGCGGATCGCGGGCAAGCGTCAAATCGTGGCCGGGGTGTATATGGCGGTGGATCGAAATTGCCGCCTGATGTCCGTCTTCTATCATGCCGGCGGTATCCGTCCGGGAAGAGGCGAAAACATCCGGGTAAACGGCTGCGAATCCATCTTTCTCAGGCTCTCCGGCAGTGATGGTAACCCCGAGTTTTTCCATAATGCGTCTCTCAGCCGGGCTGCAGGGGAGTTCATCTGCAAAGAGCGTCACAGGGTATCCCGTCTGTGCCAGATAATATGCGCAGCTTAGAGCGGCAGGGTCAGAACCGACTACCGCGATCTGTTCCTGGTGCTCACTTCCGCTGCCGTTCATGGTTACTTTGTTCGGTACCAGCTTATCCGCGAGCTTTTCCTGAAGCTCGGCCAGCCGGTTCATGGTTGCCGCGATCTCCATCGGACTGTCCACAAGACTGCGCATGCAGGCGCTTTCACAAGGGTGATCGCAGCGGCTGCAGAGCGATGGGAAAGGATCGTCCTGCCGCAGCAGCTTCAGAGCGGGCAGATCGTGCCCGTCCTCCACAAGCTTTAGCACGCCCTGAATGGATACGTGCGCAGGGCAGGCTGCCTTGCACGGAGCCGTCCCGGAGGGATGGCAGTTGCGACGGTTGTCATTCCGGTAGTTTTCATTCCAGTTTGCTTTGCTCCAGTGCAGCGTCTCCGAGGGCAGAGGTTGGCTCGGATATACTGCCGGCCCGTCTGTGGTGTAGAGCTTCTGGCCAAGCTTGGCAGCTCCGGCTGGGCAGACCTCCGCGCATTTGCCGCAGGCAGCGCATTTGTCCCGGTCTACGACCGCACGGTAGCAGGATGCCGCAAGATTAGGATTGTTGAAATACTGTGAGCATCGCAGGGCAAAGCAGTTGCCCACGGAGCAGTTGCAAATTGAGAAAATATCGTCTCTGCCGTCGCCGTTTGTGATTTGGTGCATGTAGCCGTTGGCCTCTGCCTGCTTCAGAACGGCGATTATCTCCGCATAGCTTGCCCGCCTCGCTTTCCCGGTCTCAACAAGATAGTCGGAATAGTCGCCGAGTGAAATGCAGCCTCCCTCCGGGAGCTCGCCGCAGCCCTGCCCCAGTGCGATCATCGCCGTCCGGCAGACGCAGTCCTGTATGGCGTAGTGCCCTTCGTATTTCTTCAGCCAGTGGCTGATGTATTCTATGTCGATCGCTTTGCTGTTTTTTGGGATAGCGCGTTCAACGGGGATCACGTGAAATCCCAGTCCGGCCCCTCCGGGAGGCACCATATGGGATATGAGCTTCAGAGGCTCAAGGGACATATCATAGAAAAACTGCGGGGCAAGAGAGCCGAGCTTCTGCAGCAGTTTTTTGTTCAGCATGATGTTTTCCGCGCTGCCGACTACAAAGATCGGCAGAACATACTGCTTATGACGGTCGTTGTTATGGCGGTTGTATTCAACTATGCCGATGTCCGCCATTTCGTCAAGAAGGGCTTTTGTCTTGTCGACTGGCCAGCGGATCTTTTTGGCCAGTTCTTCCGGTGTGGTCGGCTTCCGGACCCCCATCTTCAGCGCGGCCCGGGCCATGTCGTCTGTAAGTATCGCATCGAGGAGTTTATACTCAATGCGGTTTTCATCCATCTTCACGAGTCCGAATTTGGCGTCCATGCAGTCTGTCAGCATGCGCGCGGTCTTCAGAATAAGCGGTCTCATATTTTACTCCCTCTGTTCAAACCGGGTAACGCTTGTATTGTCAGTGAACTGTATAAGATTATCATGCGCTGTTGTCCGTGTCAATTGACGGGCGAAACCGTAAAAACTCCCGGAAGGAGAGACTATGCAGCCGGGATGAACTGTGGTAGGATGGGAACAGACTATAGCAGCTTGTTGATTTTGATATAAAGGAGCGCTCAGTGTGAATACAAAGATCATTATCGAGGCAGTCGGTTATTGCGGATCATTGCTGGTGCTGGTGTCATTTCTGATGACTTCCGTGGTGAAGCTCCGTGTTGTAAATACCATCGGGAGCGCTATCTTCGCCATTTACGCTCTGATCATCCATTCCTATCCCACAGCCATTATGAACATCTGCCTTGTGGCGATAAATCTTCATAA
>JAIKVS010000244.1 GCA_024685535.1 Oscillospiraceae bacterium
CTGACAGGAAACATAGAAGGTCTGTATACGATATGCCTTCCTTATGAGCTCAAAGAAGGTGAAGACGCTGAAAGACTGACTGTGATAGCAACATATTCTGACGGGCGCAGCGAACAGATAAGCTGCACATATGACGAAGCAACGGGAATGGTGATATTCCGGACGAACAGGCTCGGAGATTTTACGATTACATTCAGTGAGCCTTCCGATAATATCTGATAATATCTTATTCCCGCCGCAATCCATATTTTGCGGCGGGATAATTCCTTTTCTGAACGTACTTTTTTAAAGAGGTTTTTTATGGATCAGAACAAAAAATACGATATCTGTATTTGCAGTACCAAAAAGGATGAGCGCTGGATAAAGATCCTGTACGACAGTATCATGAAGTACAGACTCCCTTCCGGTGTAATACTGCCTGACCCGGATCTGACATATAACAGAATTTATACCGATCCGACAGAATCAGAGTATGATGAGAAGACTGAAGAGATTCTGGCTTCAAGCAGATATCTGCTGATAATATGCTCACCTGCTGCCGGAGCATCAAAACCGCTTTCCGACAGGCTTGTCAGATTCAAGGACATGAATGACGGAGAAAACGTTATAGCCGTTTTGGTTGAAGGAGAACCGCAGGAATCTTTTCCTCCGGAGTTCATCGAAGAAAAACATGTCCGTCGGCTGATGCCGGACATGAGCGTTGTTGAATATACTGAAACCGTTGAACCGGTCGCCTCGGATATCAGGGCGGGGGACAGTAAAGAAGCGAAACAGAAACTCAGATATGAGACTGTACGTATTGTCGCCTCAGTGCTCGGACTGCATCCCGATGTGCTTGAGCGGAGACATGAAAAACGAAGGCAAAGAGCTATCATAACTGTTGCTGTGAGCGCTTCTCTGATTCTTTCCGTTATAGCCGGTATTTTCCTTGGTTTCGGTCTGAAGGCAAAGCATGAAGGTGATATATTCACCAGACAGACGGAGATCAGTATTGAAGTGGCCGAGCGGCTTACTAAAGAACTTCCCGATCAGTTTTCGGATATTCCCGAAGCAAAGCAGGCGATCGAAGAGATAATAGCCGAAGCTCAAACGGATCTATACGGGGAGGAATGAAAATGGATCAGGAATACAAGTATGATATTTTCATCAGCTACCGCCATAAACCTCTTGATGAGACCATTACCCGCAATACTTTCAACAGACTGGAGAGCTATAAGCTCCCGAAAAAGATAATGGAAAAAGGCGGTCAGAATATTAAGAGAGTCTTCAGGGATACCGAAGAACTTGCAGTAAGCAGGATCCTGACCGACACGATACAAAAGGCATTGTCTGACGCGAAATGTCTTGTAATCGTCTGCTCTACTGACACGCCAAGTTCGGAATGGGTTGACCGTGAAGTAGCGACATTTATTGAACTCGGAAAATCCCAGAATATTTATCCGCTGCTTATTTCCGGCACTCCAGAGGAATCATTTCCTCCGTCTTTGAAACTTGTTCCGGATATAACGGACAGGGTGATGGATGTAAGGGATGAGAGCCTTGATCCGAAGAAGATCCTGGAGAAGGAAGATACAGAGCTTCTTAAAGTAATTGCACGGGTAGCAGGATGCGGCTTTGCGGAACTTTCAAGAGAGCACAAACTCAGGAAACGGCGCAGGACGTTGGCAGGCTGGACATCTGCAGCGGCGGTATTTGCACTGGTTGCAGCAGTTTGCCTTTCCTTTTGGAACAGGGCGGAGGAATACAGGGCAGGCGCGGAGAAAGCTCAGGCCAGTTCCATGATGATGCTGGACAGAATGACATATACGATTCCGGATAAACTTACAGGATATACGGGAACCTATTCAAGGATCGCGGATATCCTTGAAAAGAACACGATCCAGATAAACGAAATACTTGAGCTTTCAAGGGATAAGGATTCCGTGGAAGATGAGATTGCATCCAATTATGAAAAGCTTGCTACCGCATATACAACCCTGGGTTTTTATGAGGAAGCGGAAGAGGCTGAAAACAATGCAATTGACATCTATTCGAAGAGAGCCGAAAAGAGTCTTGAAGGAGCCGAAACAGAACTGGCGTCAGCCTATAATAATCTTGGAAGGCTGTACAATATTTCCGGCAGGTATGAAAGTGCTTCCGGATCCTTCAGCAAGGCATTGGATCTTTTGCCGGAGAACAGAGAGGATAAGCTTCTGTTAGCTTCGGTTTTAAGCAATTCTGGAGCAAACTGGGTCAGTCTGGGAGATTATAAGAAGGCAGGAGACTGCTTTAAGGAGAGTTCTTCGCTGTTTGAAGACTATACTGCAGAAAAAGGTTATGTCAGCAGAGAATATGCAGACAGCGTGTACAATTACGGAATTGCACTTCACCGCGCGGGGAATTACACAGAAGCGGAAGGGCCTTTGGAACAGAGCCTGAGCCTGTATAACGCCATATTTGAGGCCGCTCCCTTACAAAACAATGCTATCACGCTTCTGAGAGCAAAATCCGCCGCCGGGGCAAATCTGACACAGCTTGCAAGATTTGAAGAGGCAATGGATATATACAGAAGCGCGGAAAATCAGATCATATATCTGAGCGATGCTGAGAACGTCGAAGCCCGAATGCTTCTGGCAGAGATGTATAATCAGTACGGACTCTGCTATAATATGCAGGAGAAATATAGTGAAGCTGATATCTGGTTCAGGAAATCAGCGGAACTGTATAAGGAACTGTCGGATAAGACAGGCTCAGATACTTCTAAAGCAAGTGCTGCACTGAGCTGTTTCAATGTCGGAGTCAATTCTTTCAACGCGGGGGAATATGATATATCACGATCTTATCTGAAAGATGGACTTGATCTGCTGAATCCTGTGAAGGACAGGATGGGATCGTATTATTCTTCACTTTATTATGCGTGGCTTTCTTATTATGAGATAATCTTTGAGAAAGACTTTCCGCAGGCACTTCGCGATTCTTATACAGCTGTCAGCCTTCAGCCTGATTCGGTCATGGCATGTCATTACTACGGTTATTCACTTATGTACAACGGTTATTACGAGGAAGCGGGGCAGGTGTTTGATGCTCTGGCTGCCTTGGGGGAAGGAACAGTCAGAAATATAATCCTGGACTTTGAAGCGCTGACAAAATACGGCATGCATGCGGACTATATGGACACGGTGCTTGAAAGGATCAGCGATCAGTCTGGACTTCCCGGTAAACTATGATGATCAAGATGCTTAATATTTGGAAATCTTTATAAAAGTCCTTATCTTATAGTAAATACTGAACAAACAAAAAGCGGGACAGGCAGGTGCATTTTTGCACCCATCTGTCCCGCTTTTCTTTATTGCATATTATTCTTCCAATTCTTCCAGAGCCGATCTGCATTCGTTGATTATCCATAATCTGCTGAAGTTGGACAATTCGGAGTTTTCCTCAGCTTTTTTCATTATAGCGGAGATTCCGTCTTTATCGCCGTTTACAAAGCATTAATCAATGCTGTCCACTTCGTTTATTATGACCTCGAGCTTTTTGGGGGCGTCGTCCGGCGCTTCATTTTTTGCTGCCTGCACAAGTGCGGCGAAGTCTTCATAATGCCAACTGCCGGTCGGCTTGGGATGATCGATCTTATTGAAGAAGCAGGTCGGGATCTCGCTTTCACGAAGGTTCTTGGCAATGCACGGCGTACAGCCCTGATCGTGGTTTATAGGGTTGTATGGGCATTTTGTATCAGTACAGGTACAGAATGATACGGGTTTAGCCATTACAGATCCTCTTTTATCCTTTCTTTAAAAACACTATAGCATAAAACACATTAATCGGCAATTCCTGCAGAAGAGCATTTAAATTATTACATACGTGCGGGCATTTTTATGAATGTCTGTCGTTGAAACCCTTGAAGAAGGATGATATAATATACCGCATTTTAAGCACGTACAAGGCCTCAACAATACAGTTTTCCGGCCGATTCTCAGAACACGGGACAGATTCTCGTTATATTAATTACAGCATGCTTTTGGAGGATGCGACATGGGCATTTCCTTTGATAAGATAAGTCAGACATGGAGCCTGAACACGGCTGATACCGGTTATCAGATGCAGATCGGCCCTCTAGGCTATCTGCTGCACCTGTATTACGGCCGCCGGGTGGATGAGAGCACAGAGTATCTGCATCTGCCCCGGGACTGCGGATTTTCACCCAATCCGTACGAACTTCAGGCGGAGCGCAGCTGGTCACTGGACACCATGCCGCAAGAATACAGCGGCTCAAACTGCGGAGATTACCGGCTGTCCTCCATACGGCTCGAGACTGCCGACGGAATATCCGGAGCTGATCTGCGGGTAAAAAGCTGGGAGATTTGTCACGGGAAATATGCTCTTGACGGCCTTCCATCCTCTTTCGCCGATGAGGATGAGGCAGAGACTCTGTCTGTCATTCTTCAGGATGAGGCAGCTTCTGTGGAGGCGGAACTTCTGTACGGAGTCTTTCCTGAGCAGAATGTCATAACACGCGCAGTTCGGATCACCAACTGCGGCTCGGCGCCGCTGTATCTGGAAAAGGCAGCTTCGGCCTGCCTGGATCTGCCCTTCGGAGACTGGGAGCTGCTGCATTTCCACGGCCGTCATGCTATGGAGCGGCAGACGGAGAGATTGCCCGT
>JAIKVS010000005.1 GCA_024685535.1 Oscillospiraceae bacterium
GCGGAGGCTGCCATGATACTCCATGCGAAAAACGCCGGAGATTACTTCAACGAGCGGGCTGCCGCGGAGGACTGATATGCCGATGATAGAAAGAAAAGCATCCGGGGTTTATCTGAATAGCGGTATCCCGGCGGATGCGCCGGCCTTTGACAGGGCTGCAAGGGAAAAAACAATGGCATACAGGATACTGCGTGCCCACGAGAAGAAAAAAAGTGCGGACGGAAGGATGCACATCGGCTTCGATGCCATGATCTCCCACGATATCACCTATGTCGGTATCATCCAGACGGCAAGGGCCTCTGGAATGAAGGAGTTCCCCATCCCTTATGCGCTCACCAACTGTCATAACAGCCTCTGCGCCGTTGGAGGCACAATAAACGAGGACGACCATGCCTTCGGGCTTTCAGCTGCAAAAAAATACGGCGGCATTTATGTTCCGGCCAATCAGGCGGTCATCCATCAGTTTGCCCGCGAGATGCTCGCGGGCTGCGGGAAAATGATCCTGGGCTCCGACTCGCATACCAGATACGGCTGCTATGGAGCGCTTGCGGTTGGTGAAGGCGGAGGCGAGCTAGTAAAGCAGCTCCTGAAAAACACATGGGACATAGATGAGCCCGAGGTGGTGCTGGTATATGTGAAGGGTAACGTGCCGCACGGTATAGGTCCGCATGACGTTGCGATAGCTATGGTCGGAGCGCTTTTCCCGGACGGCTTCGTAAAGAATCGTATCCTGGAGTTTGCAGGTCCAGGTGTCGGAAACCTGAGCATGGACTTTCGCACGGGAATTGATGTCATGACCACCGAGACAAGCTGCCTCAGTTCAATTTGGGTTACTGATGAAACTGTCCGCCGTTTCTATGAGAATGTCGGCAGACCTGAAGACTTTAAAGAGCTCATGCCGCTGGACGGAGCATACTACGATGCGATGGTCACCGTGGACCTGGACTGCATGGAGAGCATGATAGCGCTCCCGTTCCACCCTTCAAAAGCCTATAGCATCCACGAACTGCAGAAAGATCCGCACGGTATATTTGCCGATATAGAAACTGAATGCAACAAAGCGCTCGGCGGTAAGGTAAAGCTTGATCTGAGCCGCTGCATAGACGATAAAGGAAGGGTGTGCTGCGATCAGGGCGTGATCGTGGGCTGCGCAGGCGGGATGTATGAGAATATCCTTGAAGCTGCGGCAATACTAAAGGGGAAGAGCATCGGAAACGGATATTTCGATCTCTCGGTGTATCCGTCATCTGCACCGGTGAATCTTGCCGTGATGAAGGACGGCATTGCTGCGGATCTGATCGATGCGGGAGCTGTTATGAAGCCTTGCTTCTGCGGGCCGTGCTTCGGCGCGGGAGATACTCCCGCCAACGGCACACTCTCCGTAAGGCATGCCACCAGGAACTTTGCCAACAGGGAAGGCTCCAAACCCGCGGCAGGGCAGATAGCTTCAGTGGCGCTCATGGATGCAAGATCCATTGCAGCCACGGCGGCCAACGGCGGCGTGCTCACAGCAGCAACGGATGTGGATTATTCTGTGGAGAAACACGAATATGTCTACAGCGGAGGCATATATGAAAAGCGCTGCTGGTTCGGCTTCGGGAAGGCCGATCCCTCGGCGGAGCTGCGGTTCGGGCCGAATATAAGGGACTGGCCGAAGATGCCCGCTCTCGAAAATGATCTGCTCCTCAGACTTTGCGCTGTTATAGATGACCCTGTTACCACCACCGACGAGCTCATCCCCTCCGGCGAGACCTCGAGCTACCGCTCTAACCCCGAGGCTCTTTCGGAGTTCGCCCTCTCAAGGCGGGTGCCGGAATATGTCGGCAGGAGCAAGGCCGTGCGGGCAATGGAAGAGGCAAGAGAGAAAGGTGCTGCAGATCCCGCTCTTATGAAAATGCTGGAAGATCTCGGAGCGTCTGCCGGGAATACGACTGTGGGCTCATGCATTTTCGCAAGGAAGCCCGGCGACGGCTCAGCTAGGGAGCAGGCGGCTTCCTGTCAGAAAGTGCTGGGAGGCTTTGCGAACATATGCTTCGAATACGCCACAAAGCGCTACCGCTCCAACTGTATCAACTGGGGACTTATCCCGTTCACCGTGGACGAGGATGTGCCTGTTTTTTCGGATGACGAGTGGATATTTGTGCCCGGCGTCCGTGACGGCATTCTGAACGGGAAAGAGGAATTCGATGCGGTGAGGATATCTGCGGCCGGTAAAACTCCGCTGAAACTGCACTGCCGCGGGCTCTCAGCCGCTGAAAGACGCATACTGGCCGAGGGCTGCCTTATGAATTATTATGCTGCCGGATATGAGGAATGACCATGGAAAAGATCAGAATGAAAACGCCCCTCGTCGAAATGGACGGGGACGAAATGGCCAGAATAATCTGGAAAGAAGTCCGCGAAAGACTCGTGGAACCCTTTGTCGATCTGAAGACGGATTATTATGATCTCGGACTGCTTAACCGCAACGCGACGGAGGACAAGGTCACCGTCGCGGCGGCGCAGGCAGCGAAGAAATACGGAGTCGCGGTGAAGTGTGCCACGATCACGCCGAACAGAAAGCGCATGGAGGAATACCCCGAACTGACGAAGATGTGGCCGTCGCCCAACGGCACCATCCGGTCGATAATCGGAGGCACCATCTTCCGTACGCCTATTCTCACCGGCAGTGTCCTGCCTGCGGTGCGGTCATGGAAAAAGCCCATAACCATAGCAAGGCACGCTTACGGTGATGTATACAAGGCGGTAGATCTGCATACGGATGAGCCCGGAGAATGCACCCTGACCTTCAAGGGCAGGAGCGGAAAGGAGATCGGGCTTTCCGTCAGGGAAGTGACCGGACCTGCTGTCTGGCAGGCCCAGCACAATCTGGACGGCAGCATAAGCGACTTCGCTGCGGCATGCTTCAGATACGCTGCAGATATGAAGCAGGATCTCTGGTTCAGCGCCAAGGATACCATAGCAAAGGTGTACGACGGCAGATTCCGCGATATCTTCGAGGAGGAATACGAAAAATACCACTCTGACTTTGAGCGTCTCGGCATAAAGTACTTCTATACCCTGATAGATGACGCGGTGTCCCGGGTGATGCGGTCCGAAGGGGGCTTCATCTGGGCCTGCAAGAACTACGACGGGGATGTTATGAGCGATATGGTATCAAGCGCTTTCGGTTCCCTCGCCATGATGAGCTCCGTGCTCGTGTCACCTGACGGATGCTACGAGTATGAGGCGGCCCACGGGACCGTCACCCGCCATTATTACAGATGGCTGAAAGGCGAAAAGACAAGCACCAATCCCGTTGCCACGATCTTCGCATGGAGCGGGGCACTCATGAAAAGAGGCGAAAAGGACGGACTTCCGCAGCTGACGGACTTTGGAGAGAGACTTGAAGAAGCCTGCCGCGAAACGCTTGCCGCCGGAATAATGACAAAGGACCTCGCGCTTCTCTCAGAGGGGGAGGTCGGATGCGTGTTCACCGATGATTTTATCTCCGCAGTCGCGGAAAGGCTGGAAGACTGACATGTGAACAGTGTTCTGCAAACAGCAGAACACTGTTCACTTTTTGTTCACTTGTGATATACTGCATATTGTTAGAATATAGTCGTAACGAAATTACCTGTTTTTGTGTCTGAATAGTTGCGGACAAACAATAACCATTTTTGTATTTATTGATAGCTGCGCATAAAGCGCTGAATTGTCTTCTGAGGAGAGACAAAATGAAAAACAGATTCAGATTTTTTGCAATATTGATAGCACTTTTCATGTGCCTGAATATGCTGCCCATCGCTGCATTTGCTGCAGGGGGTGAAGACAATACTAACGGAGGCGGGGATAACGTCACATCATATACTGTAACGTATGAGATTGTGAACGGCACGTGGTCAGATGACAGTACTGGAAACAAAACAGAGACTGTAGTTTCCGGTCAGAAACCTGCAAATGTGCCAACAAACATGAAGCCTGGCACAGGCTGCACAGGTGGAACATGGAACACAGATCCAGCGGGAGCGACTATAACTGCAGATATTACATTTACATACAGCTTCACTGCACCACCCACATCATATACTGTAACGTATGAGATTGTGAACGGCACATGGTCGGATGACAGTACTGGAAACAAAACAGAGACTGTAGTTTCCGGTCAGAAACCTGCAAATGTGCCAACAAACATGAAGCCTGGCACAGGCTGCACAGGCGGAACATGGAACACAGATCCAGCGGGAGCGACTATAACTGCAGATATTACATTTATATACAGCTTCACTGCAGAAATACCGGCTACGACCTACACTGTTACCGTCACCAGCGGCGATCACGGAAGTGCTTCAGCTAATCCGACATCCGGTGAACAGGGTACGGCAGTAACACTTACTGCAAATCCCAATGATGGCTATAAGTTCAAGGAATGGACAGGAGCAGACAGCCTTACGTTCATATCTGGTAGCAAGACCAGTGCAACAGCGATTTTTACCATGCCAGCTCAGGCAGTTAGTGTTACAGCTACGTTCGAACAGGTTACCTATGTGGTCACTGTGAATGCGCCTACACACGGTAAAGTCTCTGTGGATAATACAAGCGCACCCAAGGATGGAACAGTTACGATTTCTATTACTCCTGACAGCGGTTACGAACTGGACAATCTGTTAGTCAAAGATCCGGCAGGCAATATTATCACAGTGAGCAACAACACTTTTAAAATGCCAGAGTGCAATGTCACGGTTACAGCCACATTCAAAGCGGCACCGGCCAAGTCCGTGACTTACACCATCACCGGCGGGGCCAACGGATACTGGATCAAAGGGACAGGTCTGTACTATACAATTACTGCAAAACGCAGCACGGCAGACAGCGAGTGTATAAATCACTTTACCGGTGTGATGATCGATAATAGTATCCTGCCTATTACTGATTACACGATAAAGTCCGGCAGCACTGTAGTTACCATCAAGCCATATGCATTGCAGAGACTGTCAGTCGGTGTTCATACTGTCAGTTTATGGTTTGATGACGGGATTGCTTCAACATTCATATATATTTGGGCAGATCCGCGATATCCAGCCACCGGTGATGAGCGGCAGACAGCCACCTGGGCTGCACTCACCGGTGTCACGTTCGTAGGTATGGCGGCGGTAGTAGTTCTTGGCCGCATGTACTGGAAGAAACAGAAAAATAAATAACAAATTACCGGGCGGGAGCGATCCCGCCTGTGTATTTAAGGGAAATAATGGAAGAAAAGGAAAAAGTGGAGAGAAAGTCAGCTTCGCGAAAAAAGCGGAAACCATATCTGGTGATACAGATCCTGGGAATAGTATTTTCGCTTCTGTTTGTCACATTCTGCTATGCGGCTTTCCACCTTACAAAGGACCTGATATCCAACCAGAAGGATAAAAAAGGCTTTAATGAACTCTCAGCCATAGTGGCGGCAAGCTCAGTCGATAATCAGGCACCTGCCACAGCACTGCAGTATGGTGAGCAGACAGAGCAAGATACGGAAGTACAAGCGGATACATCTGCTGTCGCGGCTCATGACCCTGCGACAGGGAAATTGGTGAAATATGTTCAGCTGAGTGAAATGAATCCGGAGTTTTTCGGCTGGATCAACATTGAAGGCTTAGGGGTAGACTACCCAGTGATGTATTCACCTTCACGCACTGAGTACTATCTTAACCGCGATTTCTACGGCAATTACTCTGACAGCGGCATCCCCTTTATCGACGAGCGCTGCCCTGCGGATGGAAACTATTATCTGCTCTACGGCCACCTGATGAAAAACAAGACTGTTTTCGGCCGTCTTTTGGAATATGACGATATAAACACCTGGCGGGCAAACCCTGTCATTCGCTTTGACACTCTGAATGAGGAGAGAAAATACGCTGTTATGGCCTGCTTCTACAGCCAGATCTATTATGACAATACACCGGCTTTTCGCTATTACGATTTTTACGATCTCACGGATGAGAACGTGTTCAATTTCTTCGTGGAACAGTCAAAGGCAAATGCCATATACGAAACAGGCATAAATGCTGAATACGGCGATGAGCTGCTGGTTCTTTCCACCTGCAGTCATCACGTTACAGATGGCCGTTTTGCTGTTGTTGCAAAGAGAATAAGCTGATGCTGATATAATTAAAAAATAGCGGCCAGGCAAGAACTGCTTGGCCGCTATTTAATTTGTTCAAAAGTTGTTGAATTAAGGCTCCTCATAGAGCAGTTCAAAGGTATCATAGTGGTCTTTGGTGTAGTAAATAAACCCATCGGTTGAGAAGACAATGCGCTTGATCCCGCGGTTCTTTGCACCCAGAGTATCAATGTCGCATTCGGCCCATTTCCTGCCGGGGGCCTTCGGGAGCTTGTTTTCGTAGTTTCCGAAGTAGTCCCCGCCTATGCATTTGCCGGGGCAGTACTTATCAAGTTTGTCGCCGCCGTTTCCGGACCATCCGGCCTGAATGGCTTCTTTCTTGGTGATGAAGTTTGAGGGGAGCTTCCCATATATGTGGATGTATAGCGCCACATCCTCCTTGGAGTCGTAAACGCCGTCCTCGGCTATGGTTTCTTCTACCGGAGCAGTCCCGTCGTCCCCAGCAGGCGCAAGAGAGATGTCCTCACCGTCCTGCACTGTTTCCGTGGAATCAAGATCAGATTCTTGTGCTTCGTCTGGAGAAACTTCAACAGCTTCGGTGCTGTCCGAAATGACTGTTAGCGTGTCAGATGCAAGAGAATTAATTGCGCCTCCGGCTTCACTTGAACTGTTCCTCAGATAAAGGAAGCCTGCCAGCAGTATAATTGCCAGCAGTATATATATGAATCTTTTGTTCTTCATAGTTTACATCCTTAAAAAAGCTGTACAGATATTACCATAAAAAGGCCTTGCCGCGCAACATTCTATTCACTTGACGCTGTATTTGCCGCATGCTATAATCTTCTTTGTTTTACCGGCGGAAAGCCGGATCAAAAAGGAGTTGAACTGTCCTAAATGGATGAAGGCAGTAAATTGCCATTTATAATAGCGGTAGTT
>JAIKVS010000033.1 GCA_024685535.1 Oscillospiraceae bacterium
GAAACGTTTGAAGGAGTAGCCTGGATGTATTCTCCGGCAGCGCTTGAACTTGCGGAAGAACTGCCGAGAGCTGTCCCGCGCTGTACTGCACACAGAGGTATGGGTCCTGCCGACCTGGCTGACTGTATCTTAAGAGGTGACGCAAAGCCGAGATGCTCCATGCATATAGCAAGACATATAACTGAGGCACTGCTGGCATTTGATGTATGTGCCAGGACTGGTCTGCCCTATACTATGCAGACTACATGCGAGCGGCCGGATCCTGCATATTGAGACTATATTATACAGATGTGAACTTTAATCATTTTTGAAATGGAAAACTTTATCCCCTGTGACCGCAATGATTGCTGCCACAGGGGTTTTTTAAATTATCAGATTAGTTGGTTTTTATCTGCAGAGGAGCATTCTGCGCTCGTAATTCGGATCGAAGATGAATGAGTTGCCCAGGCCGCTTCCGTCGAACTCTTTTTCGAGTTCCCCGTTATAGTTCAGGACCCAGCCGAACTGGAGCTTTACATCATGATAGCCTATTGAAAGTCCGCCGGGTTTCTTTACTTTGAAAACAAGAGGTTCACGAAACTGCCAGTACAGATTGAGATCGAACATTTCTTCTCTTGTGTATTCCATACCCTGATACTCAAATATAAGCCCGTCGCGGTCAAAGACCTCTCCGTCCACCTCGATATTTCCGAAGCGGCACTGGGTAAACCACAGACCTTTGTAATAGGTTGGAACAAAACGGAATTCAAAGCCGTCGATATTACCGTTTTTGTCGCAGGTGTTATGAAAGCCGCGCTGCTGTATCGCCATGAATTCTACCATTGTGCTTTCCTCCTTTATCAATATCCGAGAAGGTTGCGCATCATTATCTGATGACGACGGATCTGATCCGGAACCTCCAGCAGTGCGTTGCCGAAGCGCAGAGCATCCTTTTCAGAACCGTATCTTGCCGGGCCTTCATATTCTGAAAGCAAATCCCCGCTCCAGCCGTTATCTATCATAAGCTTTATGACCTCGGCATATGGTATGGTGGTTTCTTCGAAGTTTTCGTTCATGTTCACGAATTTTGTATGACATGCCCAGCTGTAAGGCAGGAAATCCACTATCTCCTCAGGCTTAGTGACATCCTTGAAGTCACGGTGCATACGCTCAGGCATACCCTCTGCCTGACGGAACTGGAAAGTCCCGAAATCTATATTGAAGCCGAAGTGCTTTGTACCGGTGCGGTGTATAAATTCCAGATACTCATCTCTGATGTGAGGAGTATGAAGAGTAGTGGGAAGATGGACTTCATTCTGCATGCGTACGTTGTATTTTTCTGCCCACGGCAGAGCCTTCTCAATGTACTCCTGCCATCCCGGTTCGGGGTCACACATCATATTTGTGCAGGTGATCTTGGTGCGCAGTGAAGTGAAGCCCAGCAGGTTTGCCAGCCGGAAGTCTCTTTTCAGCTGCTCCACCATCTCGTCCACAGTTGAACCGGGACCGCGGTGCAGATGGTTTTCTGCCCAGTGACCGAGCTCTGAAGGGTGCAGGTCATACTTTTCACACATCCTCCAGTAGTTGTCTATCCACTTCACGGAAGGATTGGGATATCCTTCTATGTAGCTTGTCAGAAGCTCAAAGCATGTTGCTCCGGTATCGTACATTTCCAGGAATGCATCTTCGAGCGTCATGGTTTTGCCGAGAAGCATCTGATAGCTGTACATGGATATCCCTCTGCGGGGATGTCCTTTTTTAGTGCTCATTTGTCGGTTTTCCTTTCCATATTAATTAATTGAATTCTGATAATAATATATCATAGTTGAAAATTGATGTAAAAATAAATTCATTTGAAATAACGGGGAAAAGAACTTCATCTGATCATCAATCCGACAGGTACTGCACGCTCTGCTTCACTGTCATCAGGATTTCTGTCGGAGATCAGCAAAGATCGCCTGTTATTGATGAGGATCTGGGCAGAGCCTCCTCCGTCGAGGTTGAGAGCATTTTTAAGACCGATATTCTGACATATATTCGCCATCTCAGATAATGAGGCTCCGCAGCTGTCAACTCCAGGCGTATATCTGAGCTTTCCTGCCCCTTCTGCCCATACTAAAACAGGTCTGCCTGTATAATCGCAGCCTATTGCTATTCTCGGTGCTCTGTCTTTGCAGTAATCCAGAGGATAAAGACTTGGAGGGTATGAGGTGCTCCACAGCCTCTTGATGTTATAAAACGGAGACTTGAAGTATTCGGTTTTTCTTCCGTCAATTACAGCACTGTTGCCGCCCTGAATACCGAACGATACGTCTTTATAACCCCGGTAAACTACCTGGTCACCGGGAGCGGCATCAGTTTCACTGACGCTTGCCACAAAGCCGGAAGACGGTACGAAAGTGTTTCCACCATCATGAATGGCTGCGACCTTTGAACCGATAATCACTATATCTTTCCCTTTGTGCTTTGGAGTTATCCGGCACTCTGGCCTGCAGTATATATGTGAAGAATCTTTATTGATTGAGGAACTGTTGATTTCAATAGTCAGGTCGGTAAGCTCAGGAACTTCTATACTGCAGCTTCCGTCTTTCCTTACGATCAGGGCTTCACGCATATACATTGGAGGATTTATTACTAATCCATCCTTGACAAGAAGACCGATCGTGGAGCCAATACAGTCATATGCACTTGCGCAGTCAAAGCGATCCATGATGAAGAAGGAGGAATTTGTTTTAACAGCAGCATCAGGTTCACATTCACTCAGAAAGCCTGACCAGTTGCCGACAGGCAGCACGGTCGTATTGGGCAGATAGCCGCAGATGACCCTCACACATTTGCTTTTTTCGAGAGCACTCCAGAATTCTCTTACTGCTTTCGTTCTGAATACCGGTCTTCCTCCGATTATCACAACGCCCTGTCTTAGCGCTATTGCAGCTGCAGTAGTTTTATCCGAAACTGTCCCATATCTTTCGGTTTCAAAAGGGAATGGGACGCTCATATCATCAGGAATACGGAAGAGAATCAGTTTCCCGAAGATCCAGGGACATTTGGGAATGATATAATTCTCATAAAGCGCGCATAAATGCTCAAAAGATTCTTCGGAATATGAAGGGAACAGAAATTCGAGCTGAGACCAGTTGTTGAAAACCAGCTTCTGCACCCTCTGACATTCACCGTTAGGATATTTGAACGTCAAAATATCAGATACAATCATAAGCTTTCCTCCTTTCCGATACGATATACGGTCAGCATAAACAATACACAGATGTATAAGCAGCTGTTTATTTATTAATTATAACATAAAATACGATGGGCTCAAATATATCATATTATTAAGATTGACTTTAACAGAATAGAGTGATAAACTGCTAAAGTATAAAAGCGAAAAAGGAGCAAAAAATGCAGAATTATAACTCTGAATCGATAAACGATCTGTTCAGAAGCATACTGCTTCTACAAAACGAAGATGAATGCAGAGCTTTTTTTGAAGATCTGTGCACGATAAAGGAACTTCAGGATATGGCGCAGAGACTTGAAACGGCACGTCTTCTGTCCGAAGGGAAGAACTACCAGGAGATCTCACGTGAAGTCGGAATCAGTAGCACCACTATCAGCAGGGTCAGCAGATGCCTGAACTATGGTGGAGGTGGCTATGAAACGGTAATCAGCAGACTCGGAGGCAGGGAGAAACAGCGATGAAGTTCGATGCTTCGGTTTTGAACAATACGGAAAAGATCATATTTGCGCTTCGGGCGTTGTATATGAAAAGCGGTTACAGCAGATATACAATGAGCCGCTTTGAGGAATATGATCTTTACAGCCGGAACAAGGAATTCCTCGTTTCGGACGGTGTTATAACATTCACAGACACTAACGGAATGCTTATGGCATTGAAACCGGACGTGACTCTATCCATTATCAGAAACTGCATTGATGAGGAAGAACATTTACGCAAGCTCTGTTATAATGAAAGCGTCTACAGGATCTCCAAGAGAACAGGTTCATTCAAGGAGATTATGCAGACAGGGCTTGAGTGCATGGGAAAAATCAATGCCTCCTGTCTTACGGAAGTTATCTCACTCGCCGGTGCCAGTCTTGGTATGCTCAGCGACAGCTTTATTCTGGAAGTCTCTGATATGGATATATTGCTCGCTTTTCTTGATGAAATGACTGATTCTGATGAAGTAAAGCGCAGCATAATCAAATGTGCCGGGGAAAGAAATATCCATGAAATAACTGAGATATGTATACGGGAGAGAATCCCGGAGAATAAATGCAGGGCGTTTAAGGATTTGCTTGCAGTTTCGGGAAAAGCGGATAAGGTTTTGCCGCAGCTTCAAGAACTGTGCCGTGGAGATAGACTGCGGACCCGCTTTGATCTGATACGGAGTATCATCGGCGGATTGAAAGATCCGGAAATCAGATCCAGAATTGAAATAGACTTTTCCCTTATCGGAGATGTAAGTTATTATAACGGCATCGTCTTCAGAGGCTTTATTGACGGAATACCGGATAGGGTACTTTCCGGAGGCCAGTATGACAGGCTTATGGAGAAAATGGGGAAGAAATCGAATGCTGTGGGTTTTGCGGTATATCTGGACGAACTTGAGAGAATTGAACTGCCGGATGTAGAGGTGTGAAAGTGTGGAGAAAATGCTGAATATCGCCCTTCCTAAGGGGAGACTTGGCGAAAAGGTATATAAAATGTTTGGGGCAGCCGGTTTCCCTTGCCCTGAGATATTGGAAACAAACAGGAAACTCACGTTTGAAAACCCTGATGCAGGAGTCAGATATTTCTGGGTAAAGCCGTCGGATGTGCCGATTTATGTTGAACGCGGAGCGGCGGACATCGGTGTTGCCGGTAAGGATATACTGATGGAGTATCAGCCGGATATCTATGAATTGCTCGATCTGAAAACCGGGAAGTGCCGTATGATCTCAGCAGCACCGGAGGGATATGTCGACAACCCGCAGCGTACATTGAGAGTTGCAACAAAGTTTGCCGGCATAGCCGGAAGGTACTATGCATCGATCGGCAGGGAGATAGACATCATTCATCTCAATGGATCTATAGAGATCGCACCGATACTCGGTTTATCAGATATTATTGTGGATATTACGGAAACAGGCACAACCCTCCGGGAAAATAATCTGAAAATAATTGATACGATAGCATATATCAGTGCCAGACTTATTGCCAACAAGTCATCTTTCAGATTCAGGAGAGAAATGATAGACAGGGTATTTAAAGGATTGACTGCACAGACGGAGGCGGATCCATGATCAGAATACTGAAATGCGGTGAGACATCAGCAGAGGAGATACTTTCCAGGTCTTTTCCGGTATCGGATGTTGCTTCAGCTGCAGCTGAGATAATCAGAAATGTGAGGGAACGCGGTGACGAAGCTCTTAGAGAATATACTTTGAAGTTTGATGGTGTTGCTATCAATGAGTTCCTGGTAAGTGAGACTGAGATAAAAGAAGCGCTGGAAGCAGTATCTGTGCAGTTCGTTGAGGTACTTGAGAAGGCAGCTGCCAATATCAGACGATTCCACTCATACCAGCTTAGAGAGGGCTACAGGATCGATAATCCTGACGGTACAATACTTGGAGTTAAGATCACCCCTATAGAAAAAGTAGGATTGTATGTTCCGGGCGGAACGGCTCCATATCCTTCCACGGTGTTGATGGATGCAATTCCGGCGAAAATAGCCGGATGCAGCGAGATCATCATGGTCACACCGCCACAGAAAAACGGCAAGGTAGATCCTTCGATACTTGCTGCGGCGTATGTCGCCGGAGTTGACAGAATATATAAGCTGGGAGGCGCTCAGGCGGTTGCGGCGTTGGCTTACGGTACTGAGACCGTACCCAAGGTATATAAAATAGTGGGACCCGGAAACGCATATGTTGCAGCTGCCAAAAAACTTGTTTACGGTGCCGTATCGATAGATGCAGAAGCAGGACCAAGCGAGGTGCTTATTATCTCGGATGGAAGATCAGACCCTGTTGTGATTGCCGCTGATCTTCTCGCTCAGGCTGAGCATGATGTGATGTCTAGCGCGATTCTGATCACCAACTCTGAAAAGCTGGCTTCAGATGTTCAGATTGAAATAGAAAGGCAACTTGCAATGCTGGAAAGGGAAAGTATTGCCAGGGCATCGATAGAGCATAACGGGAAGATAATCATCACAGATTCTGTCGATGATGCTTTGGATATAGCAAATGAGATAGCGCCGGAGCATCTTGGACTTTGTGTTGATGAACCATTCGGGTATCTTGACAGAGTTAAGAATGCCGGGTCGATTTTCCTGGGACGTGATGCACCTGAACCGCTTGGAGATTACTATGCCGGACCGAACCATACACTGCCCACGGGGGGGACCGCCAAGTTCGGAAGCCCACTGTCAGTTGACGACTTTATCAAGAAATCCCAATATACTTTTTATACCAGGGAAGCTTTAAACTCGGTGTCGGAAGAAATAGCTCTTTTTGCACGGCAGGAAGGACTCACCGGTCATGCAAGAAGTGTGCTTTCAAGAAAGAAGGCGGATGAATGAGCAGGTTTTTCAGCGATAAATATGCATATCTCGACCCGTATACTCCGGGAGAGCAGCCGCGTGACAGAAGATATATCAAGCTGAATACTAATGAATCTCCGTTTCCGGTTTCTGAACTGGCGTTGCAGGAGGCAGCTGCTGCAGCTGAAAGACTGCATCTGTATTCTGATCCGGAGTGTACGGAACTGGTGAAAACAGCTGCAGAAGTATTCGGTATTGACAGGGATGAGGTCCTGTTTACCAACGGCTCGGATGAGATGCTGAATTTTGCATTCATGGCATTTTGCGACGATGAACATCCGGCAGCGTTCCCGAATATAACTTATGGGTTTTATCCTGTATTTGCGGAGATAAACAATCTGCCATATGCGGAGATTCCTCTGAGAGAGGATCTTACTATAGATATATCGGATTATATTGATATAGGGAAAACAGTTTTTATAGCAAATCCGAATGCACCGACAGGGATAGCATTGAGCAGATCCGAGATAGAGCATATAGTTCAGCGAAATCCTGACAATGTTATAGTGATAGATGAGGCTTATGTCGATTTCGGAGCTGAAAGCTGTCTTCCACTGATCCATAAATATGAAAACCTTCTCGTTGTGCAGACATTTTCAAAATCACGCTCTATGGCCGGGGCAAGGCTTGGGTTCGGAGCCGGAAATCCCGCACTGATCAGTGATCTGAAGAAAATCAAGTATTCCACAAATCCATATAATATTAACTCCATGACAATGGCAGCAGGCATAGGTGCACTAAAGGATAATGAATACTTCAGGAGAAATTGCGCGATCATTGCCGAAACGAGACGGTATACAGCGGATGAGCTCAGAGCCTTGGGCTTTTTGATTCCGGATTCTTCGGCAAATTTTCTGTTTGCCAGACACCCTGATATCGGAGGTGAGGAGCTTTATCTGGAACTGAAGGAGCGGGGTATACTTATAAGGCATCTTTCCAGACCGGAAATAAGCGAATATAACAGGATTACTATAGGAAGTCGTAAGGATATGGAGACATTGATCTGCACCATCAGATCGATTTTGGAGGAAAAGAAATGAGAGCGGCTGAAATAATAAGAAAAACAAAAGAGACGGACATAATGCTCAAACTCGAACTGGATGGGAAAGGAAAAGGATCGATCGACAGCGGATGCGGATTTCTTGATCATATGCTGACAGCATTCTCGAAACATTCCGGATTTGATATTGAGTTGTCCTGCAAAGGAGATACAGTTGTGGATGATCACCACACTGTTGAAGATATAGGTATTGCACTTGGTCAGGCTTTCAGGAATGCCATTGGAGATATGAAGGGCATAGTGAGATACGGCAGTATTGTTCTGCCAATGGATGAAGCGCTGATCCTTGCTGCAGCCGATATTTCCGGGCGGCCTTATCTCGGATATGAAATCACGATACCTACAGAGAAAGTTGGCAGCTTCGATACTGAGCTCGTAAAGGAGTTCTGGCTCGGATTTGTCCGTAATTCCGGATGTACTCTTCATCTCAGACAGATATCAGGTGAAAACTCTCACCACATTATCGAAGCTGTATTCAAATCGGCTGCGCGATGTCTCAGGCAGGCGGCTTCGATCGACCCGCTGAACAAGGATGAGATCCCCTCAACTAAGGGGGCTCTGTGATGATAGCGATAGCGGACTACGGTGTAGGCAATCTGTTTTCTTTGAAAAGCTCATTTGCAGCCATAGGACACAGCGTAGCTGTCACGTCAGATGCTGATACCATCAGATCGGCAGACAGGATAATACTTCCGGGAGTCGGGGCTTTCCGTGATGCAGCCCGTAAACTGGAAGAAAGCGGGCTTGGACAGGTAATAAAGGAAGAGGCGGCTTCAGGCAAGCCCCTGCTGGGGATCTGCCTTGGGATGCAGCTGCTGTTTGATAAGAGCTATGAGTACGGTGAGTATAAGGGGCTTGGAATCATTCCGGGAGAGATAATACCTATAGCCGGCGTTACACCAGAAGATCTCAAGATCCCGCACATCGGGTGGAACAGTCTTGATCTGAAGCGAGAGTCTCCGCTGTTCGTCAATATTAAGAACGGAGATCATGTTTACTTCGTGCACTCATACTATGCCTGTACATCTGAAAGATATGTCCTTGCCACCGCTGAATACGGGGCGGATCTCACAGCAGTCGTAGCACTGGATAATGTGTACGGGTGCCAGTTCCATCCTGAAAAAAGCGGTAAAACCGGCTTGAGCATATTAAAAGCTTTCTGCGAGGAGACCTGATAATGATTCTTTTTCCGGCCATAGACCTTTATGAAAAAAAGGCTGTTAGGCTCTATAAGGGCGACTACGACAGAATGACCGTTTACAGTGACGAACCTGTTGATGTGGCAGCAGGATTTGTTGAAAAAGGAGCGTCACATATACACATAGTTGATCTCGAGGGTGCAAAGAACGGCCGGACGCCAAATCTGGAAACAGTCATCAGAATAAAGAGAGAAAGCGGAGCATTCTGTGAGATCGGCGGCGGGATACGATCGATGGATGTCATAGATGAGTATCTCTCCTGCGGAATCGACAGAGTGATACTGGGAACTTCGGCAGTAGAGGACAGAAAACTGCTGCAGGAAGCTGTTTTAAAGTACGGCCGGCAGATAGCTGTAGGGGCGGATATCAGAGAAGGATACATATCAGTTAAAGGCTGGACTGAAAACTCCGGTATAACAGTAGAAGTTTTCTTTAAAGAGATGCAGGACGCAGGTGTAAGAACAGTTATCTGCACTGACATTTCCAGAGATGGTGCGCTGAAAGGTACAAATACCGGCCTTTACAGAAGACTGTCATGCAGCTTCGATATGGACATTATTGCTTCAGGAGGTGTTTCAGACCTGGAGGATATAAAATCTCTCAAAGAGATGGGCTTATATGGAGCGATCATAGGGAAAGCGCTGTATACCGGGAATATAGACCTTAGAAAAGCAGTAGAGGTTGCCGAATGATAACTAAGAGAATAATCCCCTGCCTGGATGTGAAGAACGGCAGAGTGGTAAAAGGAATAAATTTCCATGGACTGAATGATGTAGCATCTCCGGTGGAGCTGGCAAAATACTACAGTTCCTGCGGCGCGGATGAACTGGTTTTTTATGATATCACAGCGTCAGCGGAAGGGAGAAAGCTGTTTACGGATATACTTCGTGAAACGGCGGCGAATGTTTTCATACCGCTGACGGTTGGAGGAGGCATAAATACAGTCGATGATTTCGACAGAGTTCTTAAGTGCGGTGCCGACAAGGTCAGTGTAAACTCAGGGGCTATACGGGATCCCGGATTGATTGAAAAGGCTGCCAATATATACGGCGATCAGTGTGTAGTCCTGTCAGTGGATGTAAAACGGATAGACGGTGTATTCCGTGTCTTTGCAAAAGGCGGGCGCGAGAACACGGGAATGGAAGCGGTTTCGTGGATCAGAAGCTGTGTTGATTCCGGTGCCGGAGAAATAGTCGTAAACTCCATAGATACTGACGGAGTGAAAGAAGGATTTGATCTTGAACTGCTTGCTGCTGTATGTGAAAATGTCAGCGTCCCTGTTATAGCATCAGGAGGTGCCGGGAAGACCGAGGACTTTATAAAGCTCTTCAAATCTTTGCCAGGAGTTGATGCCGGACTTGCAGCATCGGTGTTTCATTTCGGCGAGATAAGAATAGAAGATCTGAAAAAGGAGATGGCTCTGAACGGTATACCCGTCAGAATATAGGTGGAAAAATGATAGATATTTCTGAACTCAAATTTGATGAAAAAGGGCTTATTCCGGCCATAGTTATAGATTCTGCTACGAGAAGCGTGCTTATGCTCGCTTATATGAATGAAGAGAGTCTGCGGATTTCGCTGGAAAAAAAACTCACATGCTTCTGGAGCAGATCGAGGAATGAACTTTGGCTGAAAGGTGAGACCAGCGGGAACTATCAGCACATAGTTTCGATAACGGCAGACTGCGACAGAGATTCTCTGACAGTTGTGGTTGAGCCTGACGGACCTGCGTGCCATCTTGGAACAAAGTCCTGCTTTGAGTATCCCATCTGGGTAAGTGACGAGCTCAATGATTTTTCAGTCTCCGGACTTATGGAACTGATAAAGGGAAGAAAAGACTTCCCGAAGGATGGTTCATACACGTCATATTTGTTTGAAAAAGGGCTGGACAAAATTCTGAAAAAAGTAGGAGAAGAGGCTACTGAAGTGATAATAGCCGCCAAGGCTGAAGATAAAAAAGAGACAGTCTACGAAATAGCTGACCTTGTTTATCATGTGCTCGTGCTTATGACTGAAGCGGGGATCAGCATGGAAGATATTATCAGAGAACTTTCATCAAGACATGTTATTGACCATAAGGTGAAACAGGAGAAGATGACCGGATGATCCGTACAGATCTGCATATTCATACGACCTACGGCGACGGGCGGAATACTCCGGAGGAAATGGTGCTTTCCGCAATTACGATGGGCATGGAGCGCATCGGGTTTTCCGAACACAGCAGCGTTCCCTTCGATCCTCTGGAAGGAATGACCGGAGACAATGTTCGGAAGTATATCGATGAAATATCAGGCTTGAAAGAAAAATACCGCGGCAGGATAGAAATCCTTTGCGGCATAGAACAGGATTTTTATTCAGAACAGGATGTGTCGGCATTTGATTATGTGATCGGTTCTGTCCATTACCTGGAAAAGGACGGAGCATACTTTGCAGTCGATGATACCCCGGATATATTGGAGCAGGCGCTCGCAGATCATTATGCCGGTGATTCTCTGGCTCTCGCGGAGGACTATTTCAGCACTGTTTCCCTTGTCGCGGATAAGACCGGAGCCGACATCATAGGTCATTTTGATCTTATTACCAAGTTTTGTGAGAAAGCGATTAAAATTGAAACCGACGACCCTGCCTATATCTCTGCGTGGCAGCGAGCTGCAGACAGACTTCTTCCTCTTGGGAAACCCTTCGAGATAAATACCGGAGCAGTATCAAGAGGCTGGCGCAGCGCACCGTATCCGGATATGAGGATAATAGAGTATATCCGCGAGCACGGAGGACGGTTTATCCTGTCCAGCGACAGCCACAGTTCGGATACAATTGCATTCGGATTCGATAGATTTGAATTTCTGTTATGATGCTGCTTTAAACGCGGATATAGTTTGCAGCAGGAGATGCTAACATGGAGACTTTGATAGAGCTTTATGATAACAGACCGCTGGAGAATGTTCTGGCAACAGAGGTGTTCAGACCGGCAAGAACGGTGTTTGTATGTTCTGAAGATATTGCGGACAATAGAGCCGATAAGAAGAAAATCAAAAAGTATCTGGAGCATCGCGGAATAGATACGGAAATCATCTTCTGTCAGACGAGGCTTTATAATTCCGGTGAGATACTCGCACTCCTTCGCAGGATTACTGACAGTTATCCGGACTGCGCACTCGATATAACCGGAGGAACCGATGACGCACTCTTTGCATCGGGACGACTAAGTGCGGACAGACCGGATCTTCCTGTTTTTACATACAGCCGCAGGAAGAACAGTTTTTTCAGCATCAGCAATGCTGCATTTGCTTCTGATCTGATATGCGATGTAAGCTATAAGGTTGAGGACATCATCCTCATGGCTGGCGGGGCTCTGCATAAAGGCAGGGTGGATAAT